>JAMOAD010000059.1 GCA_023621955.1 Acidobacteriota bacterium | reverse complement strand
CTCCTGGGGATCCCTTCTCACCCAATCTATCCCCTCTCCCTCCCAGCGGTGAAAGAGCGTCAGCGAAAGCCTCCAGGGGGAGAGGAAGAGGTCGCCCCCCCCTTCCAGGGAGAGAGCCTTCTCCGGCTTCAGATCCTTGTTCCCAACAGTCCCCGGCGCTAAGTAGTAGAGTTCCGTAAAGGAGGGAACCCGGAAGGCCCCTCCCAGTGAAGACCTCAGCTTCAACCGGGGGGTGACGGACCAGGAGAGGCCGAGACCCGGGGAGAGGGATGACCCGAAAAGGGAGTACCTGTCCCAACGGATCCCCACCTGAAGGAGCCCCCTCTCGAAAGGGAGAAGCACCCCCTCAAGGGCCAGAGCAAACCTGTTGTAATCGTGGTCCCCCAGCCTGGCGCTCCGCAGGTTCGTCCTCCCCCCCTCCAGAAGGAGGGAGAGCTCCCCTTCCCTTCCCCTCCAGAGGGAAGAGCTCCCCTTGAGGAGGAAGGTGCTGTTGGTGTGTTCGTTCCTATAGAGCTCCGGCTTTTCCCGGTAGAGGTAGTAGAGGTCCTTGTTCCTTCTCCAGGAGAGGGAGACCCTGGCCGGACCGGCCTCTTTCCCTAAGAGCCCTCTATCCAGGACCGTTTCGAAGATGACCCCATCCCCGTCCGTTTTCTCCCAAGAGGGATAAGGGCCGTAAAACCCCTCGGCCCCAAAGCTGTGGTCCATCGAGAAAAGAGACAAGCGGCTCTCCCCTCCAAGGAAGCGGAGGGCCGCCGTCACCCCCCCCTGGCTGAGGGAGTGGTCCCGGTTAGGGCGAAAGCCCCCGTCCCGAGCGGCCTTGTAGGCCCCCCTCAAGGTCATCCCCTTCCAGGAGTCTCCCAGTCCGATCCCCGCTTCCCGGGCTCCGAAGGAGCCTACGGAGAGCCGGGTCGTCCCCTCCCTCCCCCGATCCCGCCGTGTGATCACGTTGATCACTCCGCCTACGGCATCGGTCCCGAAGAAGAGGGAATGGCCTCCCGTAACGACCTCCACCCTCTCCACCAGCTCCAGGGGAATCGGGATCGACCCGTTGAAGTGAGCGGTCTGGGGGTCGTTCCACCTCACCCCGTCGATGCAGACGAGGACGCCCCCATAGTCGGCTCCCCTCATCTTGATGTCCCCGAAGAGCCCTCCCGCGACCCGGGGCTGAACGTCAACCATGGGAAGAGCGGAGAGGAGATCGAGAAGAGTTCCCCCCACAGGCAGGGAGGCCCTCTCAACGACGACAACCTCCCTAGGGGCGGTCTCCTCCCCTTGGGGGGCCAGGGCCGTCGAGACGACGACGCGGATCTCTACGGGCTTCTCCTCTTCCCCCTCCCGCTGTTGGGCCTTCGACGGAGAGAGAGGGAGGAGAACGAGCAGAGCGAAAAGGAGACCTTCCCTGAGGTTCTTCATAGGGAAGGGATTATACCGACTCCTCTTCGTCACGGCAACCCGCTCCCAGGAGAGTCGCGCCCGAAGACTCTCTTAACGGCCTTGACAAGCCCGTTTTTCTAAGGGATAATCCTTTTTCAAGCGGGTATAGCTCAGTGGTAGAGCGTCAGCTTCCCAAGCTGAGGGTCGCGGGTTCAAATCCCGTTGCCCGCTTTTTCCTCTAAATTGAGGTGACCATGGCCTTTCTTTCAGGAAAAAAAGAGTCTCCCCAAGAGCTGTCGGGTTCTTCTTCAGCAAACGTCATCAATACGGTCATCGGACCTTCCGTTCACATTGTTGGTGAGGTAAAGTCTCAGGAAGACCTCCTCCTGGAAGGGAGCGTGGAAGGACGCATCGAAGGCTCTCAGATCGTGACGGTCGGGCGGCAGGGCCGTGTGAAAGGAGAGGTTTCCGGCAAGGTCGTAAGGATCGTCGGAAAAGTGGAAGGGGATATCTCCGCCTTGGAAAAGGTGGAGATCGTTCCGGAAGGAAAACTCTTCGGCAACATCAAGGCCACCCGAATCGTGATCTCCGAAGGGGCTCTCTTCAAAGGAAAGGTAGAGATGGAATCGGCGGTGGTGACGCCGCCCCCCCCGGCTCCCCCAACAAACCTGAAAGAGAAAAAGGGGTAACCCTTTCGATGTCCCTCTGGTTTTACTTCTCCGATACGAGCCGTACCGCTGCGGAGAACATGGCTTGGGACGAGCTTCTCTTCTCGAAGGCAGAAGAGATCCCGGGGTTCACCTGCCTCCGCTTCTACGGTTGGAAGTTACCAACTCTCTCCTTCGGCCGTTCCCAGCGATGGCAGAGAGTATACGATCCTGCTGAGTTGGAGCGGATCGGGGGCGAGATGGTCCGGCGACCCACCGGCGGCAAGGCCGTCCTCCATTGGGGTGAGCTCACCTATGCCGTCGCCTCTTCAGATTCCCGCTTCCTGGAGAACCCCTCGGTTCACGCCACCTACACTCTCCTCTCCAGCGCCCTCCTGAGAGGGCTCCTCCACCTGGGCCTCCGAGCCGAAATGGTCGGGAAGGATCCCCGGGGTATCGTCAAGACCGATCTGCCTTGCTTCTCCTACCCGACCAGGGACGAGATCGTCCTGGAAAACCTCAAGATCATCGGAAGCGCACAGAAGCGGTCCAAATTCGCCTTTCTCCAGCACGGTTCAATTCCCGTCGAAGACCACAGAGCCGACTACGCCCGTCTCACCAGGGTCGAGCCCTCTTTGCTCGAATCGACGATGACGACGCTCCGACTCTCAGGGTTCAAAGGGGACGACGAAGAGCTCCGATCCGCTTTTTTGGCGGGCTTTCAGGAGGAGTTCTCTCTGAAGGCTCTCCCCTTCCAGCCCACCCAAGTCGATGAAAAACGAGTTCTTTCGCTGGCTCGGGAGAAGTACTCTTCTCCTGATTGGAATCGGGAGCTTTAGCCTCCTCGGCTCCTGGGGACTCTACCTCCAGGTTCACAAGGTGGACCAGGAGAGCCCCGAAGAGTTCCGACTCCTCCTTTCACGCTGGAAGGAGACAGGGGTGCGGGGAGTCTTTCTGAGAACCTTTCAGAACCATGACGACCGGCTCCACTCCCTTCGCCCCCGGGGCAGCGACATAGGGGTCTACTTCGAGAACACCCTCGGCATGCCCGTCGTCTACCCCCTCTTGGAAACCCTTCACTCTCCTCTCCCCCTCTACGCTTGGACGACCCTTCGCTGGATGGACTGGGAAGAGGGTCGCCGCTACGGCCACTACCTCGACCCCCGACAGCCCCGTACCCGTTCCCGGATGCTCTCCCTGGTCTCCACACTCTCCGACAAGCCCCTGGCGGGGATTCTCCTTCAGGACGATCTCGTCGTGAGGAGCGCCGAGGAGAAGGAGCTCCGCTGGAAGGATAAGGGAGCCTTCTTGAACAGGCTCCTCCAGGAGATCAAATCCAGAAGCGGCGATAGAGAGGTGGTGATCAACGTCTTCTACGAGGTTCCCACCCGTCCCGATCTCGGGACGCGTTGGTACGGCCAACAGATCGACTCACTGCTCGCTTCCGGCGCCGACTCCATCGCCCTCATGCTCTACCCCCTCCAGATCAAGGAGGAGCTCCACCTCTCCGACGAAGAGCTTCGTCTCTACATGGAGAGAACCCTCCAGGCCTTGGAACCCCACGCCGCCCGCACCTATGTCAAGGTTCAGGTTCAGGACTTCAAGAGCCTCCAACCTGTCCCTCCCGAGACCGTGGAAGGGTGGATCAGGCTGATCCCTACGAAGTTCAAGGGGGTCGTCCTCACCCCCATCACGACGGATTCCGCTTCCATGCAGTATCTAGACTCCCTCTTAACAAGACTTCTCCCCCCCTCCTCAAGCGCTCTCCCTTGACAAAGCGGCCCAGGATACAGTATTTTTATCAGGAGCACCCATTCCATGACAATCAGGAGGTACCGTGGATATCAGATCGGAAATCAAGAAGGAGATGAAAACCGTACTGGAAAACTTCGAAGTTGAAATCAAGAAGATCCGTACCGGTAGAGCCTCCCTGACACTCTTCGAAGGCCTCAAGGTCGAGTATTACGGCGACCTGGTGCCGGTCAACCAGGTGGCGACTCTGGCCATCGCCGCCCCCGACATGGTGACGATCAAACCCTGGGAAGGGTCCATGCTGAACGCCATCGACAAGGCCGTGCGCAACGCCAACCTCGGCTTCAACCCCGCCAACGACGGGAAGATGGTCAAAGTCTTCATCCCCCCTCTCACGGAAGAGCGTAGGAAAGAGATGGTCAAGATGGTGAAGAAGTACCTCGAGGAGAGGAAGACGACCCTGAGGAACCTCCGTCGGGACTTCCGGGACAAGGTAAAGAAGCTGGAAGAAGAGAAGAAGATCTCCGAGGACGAAGAGAACAAGCTCTACGAAGACCTCCAGAAGGTCATCGACGAAACCATCAAGGAACTGGACACCCAAGGCGCAAAAAAAGAAAAGGAGATCCTCACCGTCTGAACGGTTCGGGGAAAAAAGAACCATGAAGCTCTTCGATGCCCTTAAGAGAGTCACCGATTCGTTCCGTGAAGGGGTGGGTCACGTTCTCGGCCGCCCTTCTGCCCCCCTGGCAACCTCTCTGGAGGAGCTTGAAGAACTTCTGATCGTTTCGGATGTCTCTTACGAGACGACCCGTACCCTCATCGCCAACATCGGAAAGAGGGCGCGCAAGGGAGAGCCCCTGGCGGAAGCCTTTCAGAACACCGTGACATCACTGCTCGACATCCCCACCCCCAACCTTTTTCTCCAGGACGAGCCCTTCATCGCCCTGTTGGTGGGAACCAACGGCGGGGGAAAGACCACCTCCGCCGCTAAGTTGGCCCGTTTTCTTCAACTCCGGGGCAAGCGGGTTCTTCTGTGTGCCGCCGACACCTTCCGGGCCGCCGGCGGCCTTCAGCTGGAAGAGTGGGGACGCCGTCTCAACCTTCCCGTCGAGTCCGACGAGAAGGGCACGGCCGCTTCTGCTCTCATCTACAGGAGCGTAGAGAGGTTTCTCTCGGAAAAGTTCGACGTCCTCCTCGTCGACACCGCCGGAAGGGTCGCCTCGAAAGAGAATCTGATGAAGGAGTTGGAGAAGAACGTGAGGACCATCAAGAAGCTCGTCCCCGAGGAGCCCCGGGAGGTCTTCATGGTCCTTGACGCCACGATCGGACAGAACGCCATCGTCCAAGCCAAGGAGTTTCTCCGCTTCTCCGGTTTGACCGGCATCGTCTTGACGAAGATGGACGGAACCGCCAAGGGGGGAACCGTTCTCACCATCGCGGAACAGTTTAAGCTCCCGGTCAAGTTCGTCGGAGTCGGAGAGGGGACCGAAGACCTCTACCCCTTCTCCCCCCAGGAGTATGGCCGGTTGCTCTTCGGTCCTTGAAATGACCCTCCCCTATATGAACCTAGCCCTCGCTTTGGCGAGGGAGGGCGCCCTCTTTGCCCCTCCTAACCCCCTGGTAGGCGCCGTCGTCGTCAAGGAGGGAAGGGTGCTGTCGGCAGGGTTTCACCGCCGCTATGGAGAGCTACACGCCGAGAGGCTCTGCCTGCAGAACGACGAAGACTACAGCGGCGCCGACCTCTACGTCAACATGGAGCCCTGCTGCCATCACGGCAAGACGCCTCCTTGCACGGAGATCATCCTCCAGAAGGGAATCCGCCGGGTCTTCATCTCCCACCGCGATCCCAACCCTCTGGTCGCCGGAAAGGGGGTGGAGATTCTTCGCCGAGGAGGGGTCGAAGTCATAGAGGGAATCCTGCAAGAGGAGGCTCTGGAACTTAACCAGCCCTTCCTCTGCTCCATCACCCGGAAGAGACCCTACGTCACCCTAAAGGTGGCGACCTCTCTCGACGGTCGTCTCGCCGCCCACACCGGAGAGTCCGAACGCCTCTCCTCTCCCCTCTCTCACGAGATCGTCCACCTGATCCGCCGGGAGAGCGACGCCATCATGGTCGGCAAGGGAACTCTCCTCAAGGACAACCCCCTCCTGACCGTCCGTGGAGAGGGGGAGGGAAAACCTCTCCTGCGGGCTGTTCTCTCCTCCCACCTGGACCTGGAGGAGAGGGCGAATCTCTTCCATACACCGCAGGGGGGGGATGTGCACCTTTTCGCCTCCCGGGAGTGCGACCCCCATCGGGTTCGGCTCTGGGGAGAGAGAGGCGTCAAGGTCCACCAGGTGGGCAGCGGTGACGGAGGCCTGAACCTGGAGGAGGTCCTCGCCGTTCTTCAGGAGCTCAGAACGGGGCGACTCCTCGTCGAGGGCGGCGGCGCCTTAGCCTCATCTTTTCTCAAGGCCGACCTGGTAGACCGGCTGGTCCTCTTCATGGACCCCTCCACCCTGCTTGGCGACGGAATCCCCTTCTCCGGAAGCCTTCGTCCCCTCTCCCCCGCCCAGGGCCGCCGCCTTAAGAAGGTCCGTTTCTTCGATCTTGACACCAATATTCTTCTGGAGGGCTTCTTCCATGTTTACGGGGATCGTTGACCGCCTCGGCCGTTGGGCCGGGCTTCGTAACAACCTGCTCTCCCTCGACCTCGAACCGGGAGAGGGGTACGATGACCTTCAAGTGGGCGAGAGCGTCGCCGTCAACGGAGCCTGCCTCAGCCTGGAACGCCGTGAGAGGGAGCGCCTCTTCTTCTCCGTCTCCCAAGAGACTCTCCAAAGAACGGTCCTCGGCGAGCTGATCCCGGGAGCCCTCTTGAACCTCGAACGGGCCCTTCGCCTCGGCGACAGACTCTCGGGCCACATGGTTCAAGGCCACGTCGACGGGGTCGCCGTCACGACCAGGGTGGAACCTCGGGGAGATTTCGCCCGTCTCACCTTCTCCGTTCCCACCGAGGCAGTTCCCTACATCGTTCTCAAGGGTTCGATCACCCTGAACGGCGTCAGCCTCACGGTGAGCCGTCTACAAGGAACATCCCTCTCGGTGGAGGTGATCCCCTTGACCCTCCGTCAGACGAACCTTCACCGCCTCAAGATCGGAGGCCGGGTGAACCTGGAGACCGACCTGGTTGGAAAATATCTTCGCTCCTGGTATAATAAGGGGTAGCCACAAGGAGCAGCCATGAAGATCTCGGAAGTAGAAGAGGTATTGGAAGATATACGCACAGGGAAGCCCCTCATTCTCATCGATGACGAGCATCGAGAGAACGAAGGGGATCTCTTCGTCGCCGCTGAGAGAATCACCCCCGAAGCCGTCAACCTCATGGTTCAGGAGGCTCGTGGTCTCGTCTGCCTGACCCTCACCAACGCCAGGGCCACGGAGCTGGAGCTCCCCCTCATGGTTTCGGACAAGCTCAACTCCGCCCGCTACGGAACCGCCTTCACCATCTCCATCGACTACAAACACGGAACGACGACGGGAATCTCTGTCTTCGACCGTTTCGCCACCCTCAGGGCCGCCGTGGATCCGGCGGTGAAACCCGACGACTTCGCCCGCCCTGGGCACATCTTTCCCATTCGCGCCCAAGAGGGAGGGGTACTGATCCGTACGGGGCAGACAGAGGGCTCCGTCGACCTCTGTCGGATCGCCGGCGTCGCGCCGGTCGGAGTGATCTGCGAGATCCTCAACCCCGACGGGACCATGGCCCGTCTTCCCCAGCTGGAAAAGTTTGCCGAGCGGCTGGACCTCAAGATCGTCAGCATCGAGAACGTCATCCGATACCGCCTGGCCAGGGAGAATCTGGTCGTCGAAGAGGCTTGTTCCTCCCTCCCCACCCCATATGGGGTTTTTCAAATGCGGGTCTTCAGGGACACCCTCCACAACCATGAGTACGCGGTGCTGCAGAGCGGGGAGATAGACCCGGAGAAGCCTATTCTTGTTCGCGCCCACTCCCAATGCTTCACCGGCGACACCTTTCACTCCCTAAGGTGCGACTGTGGCGACCAACTCCGCTTCTCCATGAAGAAGATCGCCCAAGAGGGGGGCCTCCTTCTCTACTTCCTCGACCACGAAGGGAGGGGAATCGGCCTAGCCAACAAGATCAAGGCCTATGCTCTCCAGGATCAGGGGCTCGATACCGTCGAAGCCAACCTCAAGCTGGGCTTTCCCGCGGACATGAGGGACTACGGCGTGGGAGCCATGATTCTACGGAGCCTGGGAGTCCGGAAGATGCGCCTGTTGACCAACAACCCCAAGAAGCTTGTCTCCCTGAAGGGGTACGGCCTGGAGGTCGTGGAGCAGATCCCCGTCGAGATAGATCCGAACGAAATCAACCACGACTATCTCAAGGTGAAGAAAGAGAAGATGGGCCACACCTTGAAGAAGGTTTGAGAGAAGAGAGGAGGAACCACCCTTGAAGAAAGAGAACCCCCATATAGAAGAGTTGAAGGAGGCTCTGAAGGAGGCCACCCCTTCCCGTCAGGCCTCTCTTCTGACGGAACTTTGGCAGAGCGGCTGTACCGACAAGGCCCTCTTCGAATCTTTCAAGGAGAGCAAGAACTCCTCTCTTAAGGCCACCGCCAACAGGATCATCAAGTCCCTCGCCACAGGCGTCGAAGAACGTGATGATGAGAAGCTCAAACGGCTGGAAAAGGAGTTGAAGAGTCCCTCTCTCTCCAAGGAAAAACGTTTCCACCTCTACAGGGAGATCGCTCTCATCCCCTCCTCCGTGAGCGAGAGGAACGACCTTCTTCTGAAAGGCTTCGAAGACACCTCCTGGGAGATCCGGGACTTCCTCGTGGAAACCTTTACCAACGAGGAGAGGCTCTCCAACGATCTCTTCCTCGACCTGGCCAAGGCCCCCCTTTGGATGAACAGGCGCGAGGCGATTCGAATCCTGGGGAAACGGAAAGAGGCTCGTCTCCTGGACCTTCTCGACCCGATCGCCCAGGAGAGTAACGCCGACATCAAAATCATCTTCATCGAAGCCTTAGAGAACCTGGAAGTGAAAGGGATTCTCCCCGCCGTCGGCCGTTTCCTGAAGGACGAAAACCTTTGGGTCAAGAAACGGGCGGAGAAGGCTGTCAAGGCTTTGAAGGAAAAGGCTCAGGGCGCTCCTGGAATGTCAACGGAAGAGAAAGGCTGAGATGATCTTCTCACGGCCTCTCACGGAGATCGTTCAGAGACGACGTTCCTGCCGGACCTTTCTTCCCCAAACCGTCGAGCAAGGCACCCTCGACCTCATCCGTGAGGGCTTTCTCCCCCCTCCCAGCCCTCTCCCCCCACCCTCTCGGTTCACCCTCCTGGACAGGAGAGACCCGGCCCTGGAAAACCTCTCCCTGAAGGGGAGCTACGGTCTCATACGCAACGACCGCTTCTTCCTCACCGCCTCCCTCTCACCCGCTCTCCCCCACTCCTGGGAAGGGTTCGGCTTCGCCTTGGAGAGAAGCGTTCTTCAGATGACCGACGTGAACCTCGGCAGCTGCTGGCTCGGAGGAATCTTCGACAGAAGCGCTCTCTCCCGCTATCTCGGTCTGCAAGAGGGAGAGAGTATCCCCGCGGTAATCGCCCTTGGCCTCCCCGCTCAAGACCAGACCCTCCGGGATCGTTTCCTCCGCTGGAGCAGCAAGGGGGATCAACGCAAGCCTTGGCCTGAACTCTTCTTCCTCCCCGACGGAGCGCCCCTTCCTCCCGAAGAGAGCGGCCCTTGGAGAGAGGCCCTTTCGAACCTCCGTCTGGCCCCGTCGGCATCCAACAAGCAGCCCTGGCGGGCTCTTCTAAACGGAAAGAGCCTTCACCTCTTTCTCCGCAGAGACCCTCTCTTGGATTCCCTCCGAAAGAGGGCCGACCTCCAGGCGCTGGATATGGGAATCGCCCTCTGCCATCTCTGGTTGACCCTGGAGGAGGGAGGTCTCTTCCCCTCCCTGGCCGCAACCCCTGTTCCCCCTCCCCCTTCCCATCCGGAGTGGGAGTACCGCTTGACCCTCTCCCTCTAAGTTCAAGCCCCTTCTGATTCTCTCTTCACTCCCCCTCTTCTCCTTCAGACTCCTCTTCAGACGGTTGTCTTCCCAAAGCCAAAAGTGTATACTCTCTGCGGAGACGGAAGTCTCCGTTCTCAGGGGTGCCTTTCGAGGCTGAGATCATACCCTAAGAACCTGAACCGGGTAATGCCGGCGTAGGGAGAGAACCCCCTTATCACCTCCCCCCCTCATTACCCTCCTGGATCATAACGAGGAGGTCTTCATGGAAGATAGAGTCACCCGATCCATCGTCGAATCTTACACCCAGAAACTCTCCCACCACCTCGCCTCGGATGCCGTCATCGTCGGCGCAGGCCCATCCGGGCTGGTGGCGGCCTCTCTATTGGCAAGGCGCGGCCGAAAGGTCGCCCTCTTTGAACGGAGCCTCGCCCCGGGCGGAGGGATGTGGGGAGGGGGAATGCTCATGAGCCGCATTCCCTTCCAGGCCGAGCTGCTCCCGTTTCTTGAAGAGATAGGCGTCCGGCATACCCTGAAAGAGGGTCTGCTGGTGGTCGATTCCATAGAGATGACCGCCGCTTTAATCCAGAGGGCCACCCACGATGGGACAGCCCTCTTCACCTGTCAGAGCGTCGAAGACCTTCACCTTCGCCGGGGAAGGGTCGCGGGGGTCGTCGTCAACTGGAGCCCCGTCGTCAAGGCGGGCCTCCCCGTTGACCCCCTGGTTGTCTCCGCAAGGGTTGTTCTAGACTCCACAGGCCACCCCGCGGACCTCGTGAAGACCCTGGTCAGGAAAAACAACATCACCCTCTCCACCCCCTCCGGAGGAGTCGAGGGGGAGCGCTCCCTGGAGATGGAAGAGGGGGAGAGAGCGGTGGTGGAGGCGACCAAGGAGGTCTTCCCGGGCCTCTTCGTCTCCGGCATGGCGGCCAACGCGGTCTTCGGATTCGCCAGGATGGGTCCCATCTTCGGAGGAATGCTCCTTTCGGGGATCAAGGCGGCGGAGCTCATGGATGCCTCTCTGGCCAAGGGGGAAGCTTGACCGTTCAAGGGCTCTACGTCATCCTCTCTTCTCCGCAAATCCCCTACGAAGAGGCCGCGAGAATCTGCGTCGAAGAGGGGATTCTCTCTCTTCAACTGCGGGAGAAGTTCCTGGGCGACCGGGAACTTCTCTCACTGGCCTGCCGGTTGAGAGAGATCACAGCCGGAAGCCCCACGAAACTCATCATCGACGACCGTCCGGACATCGCCTCGCTGTGCAAGGCCGACGGGCTCCACCTGGGACAAGGGGACATCCCCCCCGGGGAGGCCCGGAGGCTCTTCCCACAGGGGGTGGTGGGCCTCTCCACCCACAACATCGCCCAGGTCCTAACGGCCAATCTCCTCCCTCAAGGGGTCGTCCAGTACATCGGGTTCGGCCCCATCTACCCAACCACAACCAAGGCAAACCCGGATCCCGTCACGGGAGTGGAGAACCTCGCCAAGGCCGTCGCCCTCTCCGCGCTCCCGGTGGTGGCCTTGGGGGGAGTGGACGGGACCAACCTCCCCGGGGTGGCCGCGACGGGCGTCGCCGCCTTCTCCTCGGTTCGCCCCCTCTGCCGCGTCCGGTCCGCCTCGGAGTTTCGTGAAAGGCT
>JAMOAD010000019.1 GCA_023621955.1 Acidobacteriota bacterium | reverse complement strand
CGTCATGATCATGGCCAGAATGGCGATGATGGCCACGACGATCATCAGCTCGATCAGCGAGAATCCCTTGTTCTTCCTTCTCATAAGAGCCTCCTTATAGGTTGTGTTTGATTCGTTCAATCAAAGAACCGTGCCAGCACTCCTTCCCTTGTCGGTTCAGGCTTTAAGAGGAGGGCCACCACAGAAGTGACGTTTTTTGGCACAAAGGAGGTCTTTTTTTGGTCGTCAGGAGTCATCCTTTCCCACCTTTCTGGGAGGGGGGAGCCCTTCTTGCTCCCAGCTCTCCCCCTAGGTATAATGTTTCATGAGCAAGTGGAAACTGGGGCTCCCCCTCCTCGTGTGCGCCATCCCCCTGCTCCTCTATGCGGCGACACTCTCGGACAACTTCAACTTCGACGGAACCGTCTTCGCCCTCCTCCTCCGCCAATCCCTGGCTGTAGGTTCCCCTTTCTCACATCTCCATTTCCAGCACCTCCTCTACGGTCCGGCGACATTCCTCTTCGCCCGACTTCTCCCGATGGACCCCCTCAGGGCCCTCCAGCTCTTCGGATGGGGTGTCACGGGGCTCTCCCTCTTCCTCTTCGCTTCCGTCCTCTCCAAGAGGTCTCTTTCCCTCTCCCTCAGGACAGGGGCCACCCTTATCCTCGGTCTGAGCTTCACCTTCTGGTCCGCCGGAACCGATGCTGAAGTTCACTGCCTCTCACTCCTCTTCCTCTGCCTAGCCCTCTATCTCTACCAATCGGGCCGGGAGAGGTGGGCCGCCTTGGCTCTGGGCCTGACCCCCTTAGCCCACGTTCTCAACCTCGCTCTCGTGGCAGGGGCCGCGGGAGAGCTTCTCTACCGGAAGGGGAAGAGGGCCTGGCACCTCCTCTTCCCCCTGACTCTCCCTTGGGCCCTGCCCTACGGGGTCCTCACCCTCCCCTCCCTCTGGAGGGGAGAGAGACCCCTCCTCCTCCGCCGTACAGACACCTCCTTCTTTCACACCCCCGGACTCTCTACCCCCTGGCAAGACCTCCTCTCCCTGGGACGTCTCTTCATCGAAGGCCCCTGTGCCATCCCTTTCACCCTTCTTCTCCTGCTCTCCCTCCTCTTTCTCTTCCGAAGAAGGGGAGAGGGGTCAATCCTTCTGGCCCTGTGGCTCTCCCTCTCCCTCCTCTTTCACCTCTTCTGGGAGCCCGGAAACCCTGAGTTAAAGAGTCCCCTGGTGGTTCCTCTGACCCTGGGGCTTCTCTCCCTTCTCTCCTCGAAAAAGGCTCTTCGGCCGCTCTTTCTTCTCCTTCCTCTCCTCCTCTTCTCCCTTCAGCTCCCCCAGTTCTGGCAAAACCACGACCCCGCCAACAACAGGGATCTCCAGAGGGCCTTGGCCATAGAGCGGCTCACGGAGCCGGAGAGCCTCCTCCTCATCGGGGGGAGCCCGAAGGGGTACCAGAGGGGAAAGGCCTATGTCCCCTACTTTTCCAGACGCGTCCTCCTCCTTCCCGAGACCTTCCCCGGAGACCTCACCACCGAGGAGGGGAGGCTCTCTTTGAGGCGGACACTGGACGGAATCGCCAAGAGCCGTCCCCTCTACCTTCTGGACGACCTCTTCTTGGGCGGACCTCTCCGGAGAGAGGAGTTCTCCTCCTCTCTGGAGGAGCTCTCGGACAAGGAGTGTCTCGCAGCCCTTGCCCCCTTCCGACTCTACCGGTACCGGGAAAAGGCCCCATGAAGAAGAGAGTCCTTCTTGAGACCCTCTCCCTTCCACTCCTCTCCTTTCTCCTCCTTCTTCCCCTCCTGGGGTATGGCTTCCTGAGCGACGATTTCCCCCTGATCGTCGCAAATCCCCGGCTCCAGAGCTGGAGCCTCTTCTTCCAGAACCTTCTCACCCCCTTCTTCTCCTTTCCCGCCAACCCCCAACTCCACTACTGGAGGCCGACGACCCTCCTCTCTTACGCCCTGGAGCTCCGTCTCTGGGGGGGCTCCCCCTGGGGGTTCCACCTCACCAACATCCTCCTCCATACCGCCAACACCCTTCTCCTCTACCTCCTCCTCAAGCGCTTCCGCCTCGAAGGAGCGCTCCCCTGGACCGCCTCCCTCCTCTTCCTCCTCCATCCCGCCCACGGGGAGAATATCGCCTGGATCTCCGGACGAACCGACCTTCTCGCGTTCCTCTTCCTCGCCCTCTCCCTCCTCTTCCGGCTGGAGTATGAGGAACGGAAGAGGGGACTCCCCCTCTCGCTCCTCTTCTTCGCCTTGGCCCTCCTAAGCAAAGAGGCGGCCCTTCTCTTCCTCCCTCTCCTCTTCCTCCTTTTTCCCTCCAAGGGCCTCAAGAACCGCCTGCTTCTCCTCCTCCCCTACCTCTCCCTCCTTCCC
>JAMOAD010000049.1 GCA_023621955.1 Acidobacteriota bacterium | reverse complement strand
CGGGGAGATCGAGGGGTTGGTCTCATCTCAGGGGGAGGGGAATGCTCTTCTGGAAAGAGTCTGCGGGCTCTTGAAGGAGAGAGTGGAGAGTTACGACTGGGTCGGTTTCTACCTTGTGGACCCCGAGAGGGAGAGGGAGTTGGTCCTTGGCCCCTTCGCGGGGGAACCGACGGACCACAAACGGATCCGCTTCGGCCAAGGAATATGCGGTCAGGCCGCCGACCTGCTGAAGGTCTTCATCGTTCCGGACGTGACCAAGGAGAGCAACTACCTCTCCTGCAGCGCCCAGGTCCGTTCGGAGATTGTCGTCCCTCTCTTCAGGGGAGAGACCCTGGTCGGGGAGCTCGACATCGATTCCCGCCTTCCCGACCCCTTCGACGAAAGGGACAGACTCTTCCTGGAAAAGGTTGGGGCCCTGGCGGCACCTCTCCTATAGGTCCCGAAAGAGGATTCCGCCTTAGAGGGAGGGAGCTTCGAGGGACTCCCCCAGCCGTCGGGGATCTTGAAAAAGAGTTCCCGCTTTGACACGAAGGGGGTTCTTTGTTACTCTCTTCTTGAAGGAGAAGGGGGATGAAAGAGAAGGAAGAGAAACAGAACTCCCTGGAGTGGAACCGTTACCTTCAGGAGATCGAGAAGAGGGCCTACGAAATCTCCCTCGAACGGATCAGGGAGAACCGTCCGGGCGACAGGCTCTCGGATTGGTACAAGGCGGAAAGAGAGATCAAAGAGAGGCATGGCCTCTCGGATTCGGGGAAAGGAGAGAAGTGAAACTTCTAGGAGCCCACGTCAGCATCGCAGGAGGAGTCTCCCGAGCGCCGATGAACGCGGAGGCGATCGGAGCCAAGGCCTTCGCCATGTTCACGAAGAACCAGCGCCAGTGGAGCGTTCCCCCTCTGAGCGAAGAGGAGGTCGAGCTTTTCAAGAGGAACTGCCGGGAAAGGGGTTTTTCCCCGGAGGCGATTCTGCCCCACGACGGCTATCTCATCAACCTCGCCAACCCCGAGAGGGAGGAGTGGGAGAGGTCGGTGGCCGCTTTTACCGAGGAGATGAGGCGTTGCCAACGGTTGGGGCTCAAGAGTCTCAACTTTCATCCGGGGAGCCATAAGGGGGCTCTCTCCGAAGAGGAAGCTTTGGAGAGGATCGCGGAAGGGGTGAACCGGGCCTTAGGAGAAACCGAGGGGGTTGTGGCGGTAATCGAGAACACCGCGGGACAGGGGAGCAACCTGGGGTACAAGTTCGAACACCTGGCCAGGCTCCTGGAGCTCTTCTCCGATCCTTCCCGGGGAGGGGTCTGCCTCGACACCTGCCACCTCTTCGCCGCGGGGTACGAGCTCAGGGACGAGGAGGGGTACCGAAGGACCTTTGAAGAGTTTCAGAGGGTCGTCGGCTTCGAGAATTTGAGAGGAATGCACCTGAACGACTCCAAAGGAGAGTACGGTAAGAGGCTTGACCGGCACCACAGCCTCGGAGAGGGGTTCTTAGGGTGGGAGCCCTTTCGGCGCCTCGTGAACGATCCGAGGGTCGACAACATCCCCCTGATTCTGGAGACCATCGACGAGACGAAATGGGAAGAAGAGATTCGCAGACTCTACGGATTTCTAGGAAATTAGGGGGGGTTACCCCCCTTCTCGATTCGTGGTAGAATGTTCAATGGTATCCCTCGTAATCCACTCCCCGTCTCTTCAAATGGAAAATATCATTCCAAGGAGGTAATCCATGTCGGATAAATCTTTCAACCCTTTTAAGATGGCACAGCAACAGTTTGACGCGGTCGCGGACAAGCTCAACCTTGATAAAGCTACCCGTGATCTGCTCCGTAACCCCATGAGAGAGTATCACTTCACGATTCCCGTGAAGATGGATGATGGAACGGTCAGAATTTTTCAGGGCTTCAGGGTTCAGCATAATGACAGCCGCGGTCCCGCCAAGGGCGGCATCCGCTTCCATCCCGAAGAGACCGTGGACACCGTCCGCGCCTTGGCCACTTGGATGACCTGGAAGACCGCTGTCGTGGACATCCCTCTGGGCGGAGGAAAGGGAGGAGTCATCTGCGATCCCCGCGTCCTCTCCATGAGGGAACAGGAACAGATCTGCCGCGGCTGGGTTCGCCAGATCGCCTACAACGTCGGTCCTGTCCAGGACGTCCCGGCTCCCGACGTCATGACCAACGGACAGCACATGCTCTGGATGCTTGACGAGTATGAGCACATCCACGGCGCGCAGTACCCCGGCTTCATCACCGGCAAGCCCGTTGGGATGGGCGGATCTTTGGGCCGCACCGAGGCCACCGGGTTTGGCGTGGTCTTCATCCTCCGCGAAGCGTTGAAGCGGCTCGGCATCGACATCACCAAGA
>JAMOAD010000229.1 GCA_023621955.1 Acidobacteriota bacterium | reverse complement strand
TTGGCGAAGACTCCCGCCGGAAGGATAAGGCTCAACAAAAGAATCCACGCCACGAAACAACAACCTTTGACCACTCGCTTCTCTCTCATTCTCCACTCCATAAAGCCGTAAAGAAACATTTATTCCCCTGATTCTCTCCAAAAAAACCTTTTTCGTCAAGGAATTTTGTCTTAAATGATAAATTATTTTCAGGGAAAGAAGAGCCAATACCAAGCGCAATCCCCTATACCTTCGCGCCCCATCTTTCGGTTCACCGACAAAAGCGCGGATTCTTTTCCAGGGTTCTCACCAAAAGCCGTTCTTCGGCTCGGACCGTTCAAACGGCGCCCCCCTCTCCTGGAGCCTTTCGTGAAGGGTCCAGGAGAGAGTTTTGGCCTTTCCCTCCCTTGGGGTATAATAGGGCTTCCAATTCCCCATACGAGGTGACCATGATCACTCCCCACGGCGGTCGTCTGATCGACCGCTCTGTTTCTGAAGACCAAAAGGCCCGACTCCTGGCTCTCCCGACCCTTCCCTTGGAAATCGACGAAGAGATGGCCCAGGAGACGAAGAACATCTCCAACGGTCTCTTCTCACCCTTGGAGGGGTTTCTGAAAGAGAGAGAGCTCCTCTCCGTCCTGGAGACGATGAGGCTCCCCGACAACACCCCCTGGACCGTTCCCATTCTCCTCGACATCGACGAGGCTACAGGAGAGGCCCTCAAAGGTAGGGATAGTCTCCTGCTGACACGGCAAGGGGCCCCCGTCGCCAGAGTGGAGGTGGAGGAGGTCTACCCCATCCCCAAGGAGAGGCTGGCCCAGGCGGTTTACGGGACCCTCGACGAGAAGCACCCCGGCGTCCAAAGGACCCGCGGCCTCAAGCCTCTGGCGGTTGGAGGAAAGGTGTTTCTCCTGAACCCTCCCGCCTCCCCCTTCCCCCTCTACGACCTCTCCCCCCGGCAGACCCGGGAAGAGTTCGCCAGGAGGGGCTGGAAGAAGATCGTGGGCTTCCAGACCAGAAACGTTCCCCATCTGGGTCACGAGTACATCCAGAAGGCAGCCCTCACGGTCACCGACGGGCTCTTCATCAACCCCATCATCGGGCGCAAGAAGAGCGGTGATTTCCAGGACGACGTGATTCTCAACAGCTACGAAGCCCTCAGGGACAACTACTTCCCCGCCGACAAAGTCTTCCTCTCCATCATGCCCACGGAGATGCGTTACGCCGGTCCCAGGGAGGCGATTCACCACGCCATCATGAGGAAGAACTACGGCTGCACCCACTTCATCGTAGGCCGGGACCACGCCGGAGTCGGAAGTTACTACCCCCCCTACGCGGCTCAGGAGATCTTCGCCAGCTTCCCGGACCTTGAGATCGAACCGGTCGTCTTCAAGGCCTTCTTCTTCTGCAAGAAGTGCAACGCCATCGCCTCCGAGAAGACCTGCCCCCACCCCGAAGAGCTCCACATCAACTTCGCGGGGACCAAGATGAGGAACATGGTTTTGGAGGGGAAGCGCCCCCCGGAAGACCAGATGCGCCCGGAAGTAGCCGATGTCATCATCGCCAGTGACAACCCTCTCGTCCCCTGACCCCCTGGTTGTCGTTCACCACTGGGACACCGATGGAGTCGCGTCGGCGTTGATCCTCCGTGAGGAGAGGGGAGAGGAGCCGCTCTTCTTCCCCCCCTCCCCCGGAAGGTACAACCTCACCGCCTCGCAGAGGGAGGAACTCTCTTCCCTCTCCCCCCGGGAGATCCTCCTGGCGGACATGAACCTCTCCCAGGAGGAGTACCTCTTCCTCCAAAGAACGGCCCGAGGAAACTTCACGGCCTACGACCACCACGGCGGCTATGGAGCCCCCGAAGGGATCCGGCTCATCAACCCCCTGGTCTCCGGAGGAGAGCCGGAGGATTCCCTCTCCACCACCGCCGTTCTGAGAAGACACTTCTCCCGCTTTGAGGATCTCCTCTATTGGCTGGGAATCTGGGGGGATACCGGGTTCAAGACCCCCGAAGGTTCCGAGAGAAGCGTCGCCCTGGACCGGTTCCTGGCAAAGGAGGGAAGGGCACGGTCAGAGTTTCTGCGTCTCGTCGCCCTTCTGGACCTTCCCTACAGAACGGGAAGAAGGGAGATGGTCCTCCAGCTCATGGAGAGGGTCAGAGCCATTGACCTCTGGGAGCTTCCGGGGGAGGAGTTCCTTCTCCGCCTGGAAGATGAGATCGAAGAGGCCCTGAGGAAGGCGGAAGCGAGCGCCCTTCAGGAGGGGCCCTTCCAGGCCGTCTTCTTCTCGGGAAAGCCCCTGATCAGTTCCCAACTCTGCAGGACCCTCTACGCCCGGAATCCCGACCGCCTCTCCCTGGTAGTCCACGACCGAGGGGAAGACCTCCAGTTTTACCTCCGAACCCGAAAGGGCCCCTTCGCGGAGCTCATCGGCAAAGCCAAAGGGATGGGGCTTTCCGCTGGAGGGAAGGGGGACGTGATCGGAGCCGTCCTCAAACTCGAAGAGGTGAAGGGTTTCATTACCCTCTGGGAGAACCTCTTCCTGAAGCCCTTGGGAATAGAACTCCCCTGGGAGTTGAAGAGAAGGATTCCCTACCTTTGAACCTTCTGAGCACCCTCGTCCCGGGAGAAGGGGAGCTCCGGCATACGCACCTGAGGGGAATCCGGGAAGACGCCTCTCTCTAAGAAGTGCCCCCCGTAGGGGATGAACCTCTTGGAAAACGTTCTCTGAAGAAGGTTTTTGAAGTTTTCCAGGAAGAAGGGGTTCACCTCTCTGCCGATGTCCAGCTCCGGGACCATGGGTTGGTCCTGTTTGTAGAGTTCGTACCTGGCCCCTTCCGGCCCGGGCATGTAGATCCATTTGTAGCCGTCCGTCTCCAGCGCCCGGTGTTTGGCGTTGATGACCTGTGCGCGGTACTTGTCCTTCAGGACGATCTCATCGGTCAACTTGTCGGCCTCCATGAGCTCGGTAATGTCGGGGTAGTCCAGCCTGACCCCCTTGGGAATGGAGGGAATGTTCCGGGTATACCAGATCCCCGTCTCCGAATAGGCGGGGAACCCATCCCCGGGAGCCCCCTGGAGGAAGGGTACCAGCGTCTCCCCCCGGAAGGAGGGAGGCCGGGGTTGGTTCAGGAGTTCCAGGAGCGTGGGGGCGATGTCGATGTCCCTGACCACGGCCTTGACCCGAATCCCCTTGAAGCCTCTCTTCGGATCCCTGACACCGAAGGTCATCCGGTTGCCGTAAGGCCCCCTGAGATGATCCCCGTGACCCATTCCATAACTGCTCTCGTAGAGGTTCTCTCCGTGGTCGGACATGACCACGACGACCGTGTTGTCGAGAAGTTTCCCCTTCTCGAGAAAGGCTTGGATGTCTCCGACCGTGTCGTCAAACTGCCGGATTCCCCCGTCGTAGAGGGCGATAAGCTGTTCCCGGTCGGCGGTGGAGATGGAGGCGCCGGTGTACTCGGCCAGGAGGTTCTCCTTCTTGTACTTGTGGGCTCCCTTGTAGTGGGGATCGGAATAGACGCCGTAGTAGGGGAAGGAGGGCGAATAGGGGAAGTGGGAGCAGGAGAAGAAGGTCAGGATGAAGAAGGGACGCTGTTCCTTGAGGGCGCGGTTGATATGGCCCTTGGTCTTTTCCGCCAGCCGGTAGGGGTCCTGAGCCTGGGCCATCTCGTAGATGACAGGGTAGAGGTCCCGCCCGTGGGGGGTGAGGAGAAAGCCCAGAAGGAAGTGGTGCACCTCGAGGCTCCTCTGCTGGATCAACGTCTTGGCCGTAAAATCGGGAGCTGAGGTTCTTTCGAAGCCAAAGTCCATCCTGGGAAACATGTCGGCGGCGAAATCTCCGATCACCGCGGTGTAGTAGCCCTTCCAGCGAAGCCAAGAGGAGAGTGTCACCCTGTGGGGACGGCGCTCCTGGATAGTCGGGAACATGTGGCGGATCCCATGCTCAGGGGGATACTGGGAGGTCAGAATCGATGTCCAGGAGGGAAAGGTCCGGGCCAGGGAGGAGACCATGTGGGTAAAGTTTCCCCCTTGGGAGAAGATTCTGTCGATGTTGGGCGTCTTTCTCGGGTAACCGTTGTAGGAGATGTGGTCGGGCCTGAGGGAATCCGAAGCCAAGATGATGAGGTTGGGGGGACCCTGCCTCACGCTCCCCTTGAAGTTTCCCCGTTTGGAGGGGATCAGGATGAAGAGGAGGGTCAGGGCGACGACCATCCCGCCTGTGTAACGGCGGCTCCGGAAGATCAACAGGGCGATGTAGAGGAAGAAGAGGGAGAAGAGGGTCCAGAGGGGTAGCGTATCCGTCAAGAAGAGTTGAAGGGAACGGCGCCATCCCGGGTGGGAGAAGAGAGCCTCCACGAAGACCTGCGGGTGGACCTTGACGGCTCTGAGCCAGAAGAAGAGCCAGATCACCAGGTTGAAGAGAAGAACCTCCCAAGCCTTTTCCAACTTCAGCAGGGAGGTCCAGAGGGTCATCACCAGGGCGACCCCCAAGTAACCCAGAAGGATGTAGAACTGGTAGAGGATGATGTAGCCTTTGAAATGGCTCAGGACATAGTTCTGAATCTCCCGGTTGGCCACACCCATGACGGAGAACCCGTTGAAGAGGCAGAGGGAGAGAAGAGCGACGGCAAGGGAAAAGAGAAGGGAGAAGAGAAAACGTTTCTTCATTTCATATAACCCCATTGAACCATGATCTCTTTCATAGACTCCCCAGCCCCTCCGGTGGGGTTGAAGGCGTCTTCTTTGACAAAGCGGAGAAGAGGGGTCACCGAGAGGGTGACGCCCACCGGAACAGGAGAGGACAGGGACCTCTGGAAGGGGGCCCAGAAGGGGAACCCCCCTCCCCTGTCAAGGGAGAGCTCGGTTCCTCCGTCCACACCCTCCGCCTCCGCCGGAAACCCCCAGGGAGTCAGAAGGGGCAGAGGAGCCAGCAGACGCGCCCGGGAAGGAAGGGAGGAGAAGAGGAGGTAGAGACGACCCTGTCCCTGAAGGAGGAAGGCCTCCCCATCCTTGCCGACGGAACCGGAGAGAGAACCCCAGAGGAGGGGCCGGGAGGAGGAGGGAAAGAGGAGCCGCCCGGTCTGCCCTTGAGGGACGTTGAACTCCGCGACCAAGAGGGGAGCCGAAGGGGGGAAGAGTGTCTCGAGTCGCTCCCGGAGGCTGGAACGGAGGCTCCACTCCCGCCTGGAGAGATCCTTTTTGTTGGAGGGATCCTTGACCAGATCGTAGAGCTCTTCGGTCTCCGGCCTCGTGAGGGAGGTCAGGTAGAGCCAGGGCCCGTCGATCAAGGCCGCCTCGTCCCTCCCCTCGACGATGAGAGGTACCTCCGGAAGGGCGGCTCTCTTCCCCCTCAGCAGAGGCGAGAGGTCCCGACCCTGCCAGCCTTCTGGAATCTCTATCCCGGCCATGGACAAGACGGTCCGGGGAATATCGATCAGTGAGGCGCGGGTCCAATGCCGGCCTGGTTTTACCCGCCCGGGTCCGTAGAAGATCAAGGGAACCGCGATCTCCTCCCTGTAGAGGGAGTGCCCGTGGGCCACGACCTGGTCCTTGTCGCCCTGCCATCCCCGGCGTACCCTCCCGAAGTTGGCAAAGCTCTCTCCGTGGTCCGCGTGGATCACGAAGAGGGTGTTCTCGCCATAACCAGCCTTTTCAAGACTCTCCACAAGACGTCCTACGAATCTGTCGACGTAACGGTTGCAGGCCCTGTAGAGGCCTTGGCTCCAACCGTAAGCGAGGTCTCCGGGACGGAGCGCCGTGACCGGAGGCTTATAGGGGGTGTGGGTCTGGTTGAAATCGACGAAGAGAAAGAAGGGACGCCCCCTCTTCTCCTGGACCCACCGGAGTACGTCATCGGTGATATAGACGCTCTCCTGGCGGAGCTTCTCGTAGTCTTTCACCTGGTCGAAGCCGACGTCCACAGACCACTCGGAGAACCCGTGCAGGAAGATGTTGTCACCGATGGCCGCGGTCGCGTAACCCGCCTGTCGAAAGAGAGTCGGCAGGGACGGGAGCCTTCGTCGGTAGAAGAGGAGTTTCTCGAGGGGGTGGATGTAGAAGTCGTAGTTGCTGATCCCCACCTGGGGGCTCCTCAGGCCGAAGAGCTCGGCGTAGTTAGAGGAGCGGGTCCAGTTCCCGGTCGCGTAGGCTCTGGGAAAGGAGCCTCCCTTCCGGCGAAGCCTTTCGATGTTTTCGAGGGCCCCCTCCTCCACGAGATCGGAGCGGAGGGAATCGACTTGGATCAGGACGATGTTGAGGGGAGGCTTCCCCTCCTTGGGAACGGTCACCACCGGTTCGGCCCAGTAACCGCCCTTCCCCTCCCACCGGAGGGTCACCCTCTGTCCAGCCCAGGGGGCCAGGGAGAGGTTCGCGTCGCTCCAGTATCCCCGCTGAGGGAAGAAACGGTGGAAGAAGAATTTACCGACCTCCCGAAACCAGAGACCGCTCCTGTCGGGGGCCGGAGAGAGTCTTCGCTCCAGGACGGCCTTCCCGTTGACGGAGAGCTTGAAGTCGGCCTCGCCTCTGTCGCACCCCATGGCGAAGGAGAGTTCCGAGCCGGGCGCGACCTCCAGTGTCATCTCCCTGATCCCTTCCGCGGGAAGGGCCCTGCGGGTCTCGACCATCCAGAGGTACTTGCCCAAGGAGACTTGGCATCCCCCCTCCCAAAGGTCAGGCCTCACCCAGGGCTCCCTCTCCGCGGGACAAAGCTCCCCGGAACGGGAAAGGAGCGGGAGGAGACGAAGGGCCACCTTTCGGGGCGAAGGGCTTGCGGGAATCGGCACTTCGTCACCGTAGTAAAGAGGAGAGGGGAGAACGAAAAAGATTTGGAAGAGCAGGAAAAGGAAGAGTACGGCTCCAAGGCCGTACAAGAGAATTCGCCGCTTCATGGAGAAGGATTATACCTCATTTACCTTCTCGGGGAAACCCAGATAACCCTTGTCCAACCCTCCTCCTTAGGCTATACTGGTTTCAGGTGGGCTTCCAGGAGGCAAAGATGAAGATGAGACTCAGCGTGTTCTCCCTCCTTTTCGTTCTCTTGATCCTTTTCCTTCTCTACAAGCTCTTTCTCACCCCCGGCGGCAGGGCCGGACTCCCCCCCGAAAGCCCTCTGAAAACGATCGACAAGGCGAAGGCCCTCTCAGCCGACTCCTCCTTCGACATCATCGTGAGAGGGATCAACTCTTTCAAACAGGAGAAGGGCGAGCTTCCCGCCACCCTGGAAGAGCTCGTCCCCTTTTACCTCCGTATCTTACCCGCCGACCCCTGGGGCCGTCCGTTCCGGTACAACCCCCAGGAGGGAGGGAGCTACACTCTCGCCTCCGCCGGAGCCGACGGTCGATTCGACACTTCCGATGATCTTGTCAAGAAAGAGTAGCCTCCTCTTCCTCTCCCTGTTCCTCCTCTTTCTCCCCTCCCTTCTCAGGGGAGGGCTTTTCTTCCCCTACCCCCCCTCGACCCGCCTCCTCAGGCTGACGACGGAACATTTCGAGGTCCTCTTCCCGGAGAACCTCCGACAAGAGGCCTTCAGGACCGCCGGTTGGGGGGAGGAGATCCTTCCCCGGTTGGCTGACGAGCTCGGTTGGCGGCCCCTTGAGAGGATCACGGTTCTCCTCTACTCAAATCTGGACTTTTCCAACGGTTTTGCCACCCCCGTTCCCATCCCCCTCATCGGCCTCTTCGCCACCCCCCCGCCGGTCACCTCCGAGATCGGTCATTACGACTCGTGGCTCAGGGTCGCTCTGGCCCATGAGCTCACCCACCTGGTCCACCTCGACCAGGCCCGGGACCTCTCCTTAAAGTTAAGATCTCTCTTCGGAAGGGCTCCTCTCCCCCTGGTCTTCCCCCACCTGGCCGACTCTCTCCCCTGGACCGAGGGGTTGGCCGTCTTCATGGAGAGCCGCCTGACCGGATACGGTCGCCTCAACGGCTCTCTCTACCGCGGTTTTGCCAGAAACAACCTCCTCTTCAACAATTTTCCCCCCTTCGACCGCATCTTCTCCGGCTCTCTCCTCTACCCCGGAGGGAGGGCCCCCTATATCTACGGGTCCCTTCTGATCGAACACCTCATCGAAAGGGACGGCGCGGACAAGCTGAGGGAGACCCTGGAACAGAGCAGCCTCTACCCACGTTTCGGCTTTCCTCACTCCGTCTGGAACTCCGAGATGGGGCCCAAGGCCCACAGCCAATACGACTCCCTCCGCCTCTCCCTCACCAGAACCCTTCCGGCCTCGGCCCCCCAACCCCGAGTCTTGACCTCCTCGGGTTACCAGAAGGAGTTTCTCTGCGGAGGGGAGGAGAGGGTCTACTACCTCTCTACGACCCCTTGGGACAAGCCCCGGGTTGTGGAGCTCAACACGGCCACCGGAAAGGAGAGGATCCTCTTCAAGAGGCTCATGGTCAACGGCCTCTCTCCTGAAGGCGACGAGGACCTCCTCTTCACGGCGGTAGACCGGCTCACCCCCTACAGGTACGTCAGCGACCTCTACCGCTACCGAAGGGGCCACGGGATTGAGAGGCTTTCGAAGGGTCTCTCCCTCTTTGCCCCCCTCTCTCTGGGAGAAGAGGGGAGCGTGGCCTTCCAAAGGGAAGGCTCCAGGTTCCGGCTTCTCCTCCTCTCCCCGAGAGGCCGGATTCTCCGAACCCTGGCCGGCCCCTTCGACGGCTACGGGGCCATGGCCCACGACTCCGAGGGAAAACGGCTCTACTTCACGGTTCACGACGAAGGCTCCTGGGACATCTTCTCCCTCTCCCTCTCGGGTCCGCCCCGGCCCGCAAGGCTCACGCGGAATCCCCTTCAGGAGAAGTTTCTTCTCTGGAACGGGGGGGCCCTCTTCTTTCTCAGCGAAGGTCCTCAAGGGCAGGAGGTCTTGGCCTACCGACCCGGGAAGGGGTTCTTCCGCGTCGAGAGGGTCGCCACCGTCCTGAACGGCTTCGCCCCCTTCCGAAAGGGCTACCGATCGGCCCTCCTCTGGGGGGAGGGGGAAGAGATCGTCGAACCCGTCCCCGGGGAAGAGGTCCCGGTCTCCTACCCCGAAGAGGCCCCCTCCAGGAGAGAGCCCCCCCGGGTCGAAGGGACGGTCTCTCCTGCCCGGAGAATCCGTTACATGAAGCCGCCCTTCTGGATGCCCGCCTTTCGGGATTCCTACGACCGCTACTACATCGGCGCCATGACCTACGCGACGGACCCGACGGAAAAGACCTTCTGGACAGGCAACGTCACGGCGACTCCGGAGTTTCTCTCCCGCCCGGCCCTCTTCTTCGCCCTCTCCCACAACCCGGGCCTCTTTCCTCTCTTCTTCAGCTACGACCAGGTCCCCTCCCGCAACGGCCGACTCGGCTCCTTCACCGCCAGGGAGATCAAGGGGGGGGCCTTCTACACCTGGGGGCGCCTGGAACAGCCCTTCCGCCTCTCCCTCCTCTACCACAGGGAGAGCGTCGATGGCACGCCCTTGGGCTATACCCTCTCAGGATGGGAATCCACTCTCTTCTTCGACACCCGAAGGAGTTCGGCCAACTCCCTGAGATCCCTGGGAGGGATCCTCATCGGAGGCGGGTTCCGTCGCAACCTACGCTCCTGGGGAAGCGACTACTCCTTCAACGAGCTCTTCGGTGAGCTTCGCCTGGCCTCTCCCCTGCAGGTGGCTCCTGGGGTCCTCTCCGCCAGACTCCTGGCCTTCACGACCACCGGAGAGGCCCGCCGCCTTCTCCCCGTCGGAGGGAGCCACTCCTTCGAAGAGTACGCCGACTTCGGCCACTCCTCCCTGGCCCTCCAGAGGGGCTACTCCGAGGGCTCTTTCTACAGCGACCGTTTCCTCTCCCTCTCGACGGAGGTGACCCTTCCAGTCGCCACCGTCGAGAGGGGTCTCTCCCACTTTCCCCTTCTCTTCTCCCAGGTGGGGGTAACCTTTTACACCGACATCACCTGGCTGAGGGAGATCGACAAGAGATCCCTCTCCCCGATCTCTGTGGGCGTGGAGCTTCAGGGGAGCTTCACCGTCCAGGCCCTCCTCCGGATGAGCCTCTCCCTGGGAGCCGCCTTCCCCCTCAAGTACGGTGACCTTTCAGGAGGAAGGATCTACCTTCGTCTGGGGAGGTCCTTTTGAAGAGCTCTTACTCCATCGTCGCCGTTGTTTACAACGGGGTCCCTTTCCTGGAACCGCTCTTGAATAGCTTAGCCGCCCAGACTCTCCCCCCCGACGAGCTCATCGTGGTGGACAACCTCTCGACCGACGGCTCTCGGGAGCTCCTCCCCGGGCTCCTCACCTCCCTCCCCTTTCCGACGCGGCTTCTCTTCGAGAACGTCAACCGGGGCTACTGCGGAGCCGCCAACAGAGGGCTCCGGCAGGCCCCTGGGGAGTTCGTCCTCTTGCTCAACCAGGACACCCGTCTGGACAAGGAGTTCTGTCGGGAGGCCTTGAAAGGGTTCACCGGCACCTCCCGGGTCGGCATGGTCTCGGGAAGGATCCTCCGTTTCGACGAAACCACGGTGGACTCCCTGGGGCAGTACCTCTCCCGCTCCCTCTACCCCAAGGAGAGAGGCTACAACACCCCTTGGAGATCCATCCAGGAAGAGGAGAGGGAGATCTTCTCCGTCTGTGGCGCCGTCGCCTTCTACAGGAGGGCGATGCTCCAGGAGGTTGCCTTTCAGGGAGAGTATCTGGACGAAGATTTCTTCATGTTCTTCGACGACATCGACCTCGGTTGGAGAGCCCAGAGGAGGGGGTGGAAGGCCCGCTATGCCCCTGAGGCCATAGCCTTTCATAGCCGCTCCGGAACGCTCTCTCCGGGGAGGAAGGTGGGGCTCTTCTTCCGACGGCCCCTGGAGCTCCGATACCACCTCGTGAAGAACCGGTACCTCACCCTTCTCAAAAACGCCTCGTGGAGAGAGGTTATCAAGGCTCTTCCCTTTCTCCTCCTCCGGGACCTCCCTCTCCTGTTCACCCTTCTTTCCCACCCCTCTCAAGGGTGGAGGCTCTGGAAGGAGCGCTCCCTCTTCAAAAGAGCCCTTCTGAAAAGGAGACACCATGGATAGCGCCTCGATCTTCACAGCTCTCTCCTCCTCGGTTCTGGCCCTTCTGATCTCACTCTACGTCGTGCCTTTGATGATGAGAGCCGCCGTCTCCCTGAACATCTTGGACAGACCCGACCAGAACCTCAAACGCCACAGGGAGCCGACGCCCTACCTGGGAGGGATGGGCATCTTCCTGGCGCTCCTCTTCTCCCTCGCCCTCATCCTCAAATTGGACGCTTTCTCCTCGGCCTTCTTCCTCGGAGCCGCCATGATCGTCACCATCGGCTTCGTCGACGACATGAAGGCCCTCTCGCCGAAGCTGAAGTTCTTTCTCCAGTTCCTGACCGTCTTCGTCGTCGTCAGGGGGGGGGTCCACATCACCATCGCCATCCTCCCCCTCTGGGCCAACTACCTTCTCACCTTTCTCTGGCTCCTGACCATCATCAACGCCTTCAACTTTCTGGACATCATGGACGG
>JAMOAD010000335.1 GCA_023621955.1 Acidobacteriota bacterium | reverse complement strand
CTGGCGGGCCTGCTCGTCAAGAGATCCGGTCAGATCCTCCTGGACGGGCGAGAGATCCGTGAGTGGTCCTCCCCTGCTCTGGCCAGGTTCCTCGCCTTCGTCCCCCAGTTCCGATCCCCAACCTTTCCTTTCACGGTCTTGGAGACCGTAGTCATGGGAAGAGCTCCCTATCTGAGCCGTTTCCGTATCCCCGGGGAGGAGTGTTACCGACTGGCCGAGGAGAGTCTCTCCCGGGTCGGGATTCTCCACCTCAGGAACAGACTCTGTACAGAGCTGAGCGGTGGAGAGTGGCAGTTGGTGAACATAGCCAGAGCGCTCACCCAAAACCCGTCGGTTCTTCTCCTGGACGAGCCGACTGCCCATTTGGACATGGCCTACAAAGAGAGAATCCTGGAGCTGATCGCCGGGATGACGAAGGCCGGAATCACGCTCGTCGTCGTCAGCCACTCTCCGGACATTCCCCTCCGTTACCGGAGCCTCTCCCTCCTTCTCAACCGGGAGAGGGTTCTCGGCTTCGGTGAAAGCGAGTCCGTCTTGAGCGAGACGAACCTCTCTCTGGTCTTCTCGACGCCTGTGAGGAGGATCAAGACCCTGGAACCGAGGCCTCGGGAGTTCTGCGTCCCCGAAGACAAACCCTCTCAAGACCGCTCCTGAGCCTTTCGTCGGCCTCCAGGACCAAGTGCCCGATCTTCCGAGAAACAGCCCAAGCCCTTTAGAGAGAGCTCCTTGACATCTGGAATCAAGAATCTTATACTATCTGCGTTTCTGCGCATATAAGCATACAGTGAGGCCCGCATTGGAAAACATTACCCTCCTCTTCAAGGCTTTCAGCGATCCGATCCGGCTCAGACTCGTCGTCCTTCTCTCTCTTCATGGGGAGACCTGTGTATGCCACCTTGCCCAGGCGGTTGGCGAACCAGCCTTCAAAATCTCCCGACACCTCGGGGTTCTCCGCTCCTTGGGCTTTGTTGAGGCAAGAAGGGAGGGAACCTGGATCCACTACCGGTTGGCCGAGCCGAGAGACGCCGTCGAGAACGCCTTGATGGAGTTTATACGCGGTCCCTTGGCCACACAGGAATCGACCATGAGGGACCTGAGCCGCCTCAAAGAGGGGCCCTGCCCCAAAGAGTGAACAAGGAGGCTTCTTCATGAAGAACGGCACATCTGCAACGAAAGGGCTGAGCTTTCTGGACCGCTATCTCACCCTCTGGATCTTTCTCGCCATGGCTGTCGGCGTTCTGGGCGGGTACCTCTTTCCCCAGATCGTTCCCTTCATCAACGGGTTCAACATGGGAACGACCTCGGTTCCCATCGCCATCGGTCTCATCCTCATGATGTACCCCCCCCTGGCGAAAGTCCGCTACGAAAAGATCGGGCCGGTCTTCCGCAACAAGAAGGTTTTGGCCCTCTCCTTAGTTCAAAACTGGGTCATCGGCCCCGTACTGATGTTTTTTCTGGCTCTTCTCTTCCTCCACGATAAGCCCGAGTACATGGTGGGTCTCATCATGATCGGGCTGGCGCGGTGTATCGCCATGGTCATTGTCTGGAACGACCTGGCCAAAGGGGACCGGGAGTACTGCGCGGGACTGGTGGCCCTGAACTCTCTCTTTCAAGTGTTTCTCTACTCTCTCTACGCCTACTTCTTTATAACCGTTTTTCCCACTTGGTTCGGCCTAAAGGGAGTCTCCGTGAACGTGACCGTCTCAGAGATCGCCAAGAGCGTTTTCGTCTACCTGGGGATCCCCTTCCTAGCGGGGCTGATCACCCGCTATACCCTGATCAAGATCAAGGACCGAGAGTGGTACGAGAAGCGCTTCATCCCAAAGATCAGCCCCCTTACCCTCGTAGCCCTCCTCTTCACGATTCTGGTCATGTTCTCCCTGAAAGGGGAGAAGATCGTCCAACTCCCTTGGGATGTTGTCCGAATCGCCATCCCCCTGCTCTTCTACTTCGTTCTTATGTTCTTGATCTCTTTCTTCATGAGCAAGAGGGTAGGCGCCACTTACGGCCAGGCAACGACACTCTCCTTCACAGCCGCATCGAACAACTTCGAGCTGGCCATCGCCGTAGCGGTCGCCACCTTCGGCATCGACCACGGAGGGGCCTTGGCCGCGGTGATCGGCCCCTTGGTGGAGGTTCCCGTGATGATCGGCTTGGTCAACGTCGCCCTTCGCCTCGGGAAGAAGCTCTACCGTGGGGAAGCCAGAACCTCTTGACTCCCGAAGGGAAGGGGGAAGCTCTCGGGGCGTTTTCAGGAGAGGGTCCCTGAACAGGCGGGAGGGTTCACCCGTGGTTTCTCAGCTTCAGCTCCTCCGGTGTCGGCTCAAGGTAGGTCTGGCCTATCAGGTAGGGCTCCTTAAACAGCCT
>JAMOAD010000372.1 GCA_023621955.1 Acidobacteriota bacterium | reverse complement strand
CCGCTCAGACCGTAGCCGAAAAGGGCCAGAGAGATCATCAGAAAGGCGAAAGAGCTGATGTAAACGACCGAAAAAACCCTTGTATAGAGAAGTTCAAGCAGAATCGTGCTAAAGGTTATCGTGAACAAGGCATAGACAATCTTCAAACTCTTCATCGAACCTCCAGGGGCAATCTTCCAAAATACGAAAAGGGTATTATAAACGAAAAAGGGGTTCCCTTCAACGCCCTTCGGCCGTAAAGAAGCCTCGCCTCTTGACCGTGCCGTCGGTCTATGTTAGATTCTTTCAGATAGTAGAGAACCGTAAGGAGGAAGAGTATGAGGGTAGGAAAAGGGATCTTCGTTCTTCTTCTCCTGATAGCGCCCCTGACAGGGTTAACGGGACAGTCTTCCCAGGCCGTGCCCTTGGCTTTCAAGGACTTCACGATTCACCAGTTGACCCAGAACACCTTTTTGAAAGAGGGCCCCATAACGGCTATCGATCAGGAGGGAAAGCTTCTGGTCGCCTGGCAACAGCTCGGTGAGGACAACCTCTTCCACTGGTACGATCGAGTTTACAAACCCCTTGAGAAAGAGTGGGCGCCTGAGGAGGCCATCGTCTCCTCCCCTTCCGCCCCGACGAACTTCCGCATTGTCGGCGGAGAGGGCGGAACCTTCCTCGCCCTTTGGCAGGAGAGGGACGGCCTGGTCCGTTACTCTCTGAGAAGCGAAGCCACCGGATGGTCTCTCCCCTTGGACCTCCCCTTTGGGCAAGGGTTTACCACCCCCTTCCACGTTCTCTACCACCGTTACTCTCAAGCCTTCCGACTCTTCTGGACGGTGACCGATTTCAACGGTCTCACCCTTCTCATGGGGAAGACTCTCAACAAGAGCGGCGAATGGAGCGAAGAGAGCCTCCTCTACACTTCAACACAGCCCCTGGAGGATTTTAAGGTCTCCCTGGACAGCGAAGGCCATATCTACCTGGTCTACTCTCTGAAGGGCCCACAAGAGAGTCTGGTGGTCTTTACCACCAACCGGGGCGGGGCCTTTCCAGAGCAACCCTACCGGGTGGATGTGACCAACGGCCGTAACCTCTATCCCACCTTTGCCGTGGACCCTCAGGGGGAGAAACTCCTCTTCGCCTGGTACAACGGAACAACCAACCGTTACGTCTACCGGGCCCTCTCCTACGCCGGCGTTCAGACTCAGTGGGGCGAGGTCGCCGACCTGGACCACGCCCATTTTCACACTCCCTACTACCGTTCCGATGCAACCTTCCTTCTCGACCGTTTCTACTACACCTACATCGGTTGGGATGAGAACCTCTGCGTGAGGGAGTACAAGGACGGAACCTGGGGCGAGCCGATCAGAATCACGAAGTCCGGAAACCTTCGGGAGAGCCTGATCCAATCGGGCTTCTCCTTCGGCCTCACCCTCTCCTGGCTGGACTTTACCGAGCCCCAGGGGCAGGTCTTCGTCGCCTTCTACGAGAGAAGGGGCCTCTTCCCGGTGGTCTCTTTCACACAGAAGGGGGAGAAGGGGGATTCCCTCTTCTACCACTTCCAGTACAACGAGTTGCAGTGGACGAACAGTCCCTTCAACATCGTGGATGGAAAGAACCGGGTCAGTCAGTTCTACCTCTACCGTGCCCTCAACAGCGAGCCCTTTCTCTTCGCCGAACCGCCGTTAAAGAGCTTCGCAATCACCGGAGGTGACTCTTCAGGACTCCAGGTTGTTGAGCCGTACACCCAGTTTTCCTTTAAGGACTACGCCTTGGCTTCTTCCCATACCCCCGGGGATTACAAGTACGCTTTGGTCGCGGTAGACGCGGATGGGAACCTCTCCGAACCCGTGGTGGCTCAGCTTTTACCCTGAGATGGCCTCTTCCCGTTCCCCCCTCTTCCTCTTCTCCCTCTTGGCACTCCTCTGGGCTCCCCTGACCGGAGAGCTTCCGGGGGAGGAGAGCCGGGTCAAAGGGTGTCCGAAGGCTCTGAAAGTTCAGGTGGAGAAGGTTGTCAGAAGAAGCTTCTCCGTGGAAAGCGAGTACAAGGTTCCCCTGGTCGCCGAGACAACCGATCTGAAGAGCCCTTTCAGGGCGGAGCTCTTTGCCCTTCGCGTGGCGGAGGGGGAGCTTGTTCAGAAAGACCAGGTCATCGGGCTCCTGAAACCTCTCGCTGGGGCTCTCCCTCAGACGCTTCGCTCTCCTGTGGTGGGGCGGGTGATCAGACTCCTCCATAGGGAGGGGGAGAGGGTCGAGGCGGGGGAGACGATCGCCGAGGTCGGCAACCAGCAGAGGCTTCTGGCGCGGGTGAAGATCCTTCCCGAGGATTGTCCCTTCCTGTTGGGAGTGAGCACGCTGGAGGGAAGTTTTCAGGAAATCCGGAGCGGCGTCTCACCAAGGGTCCTTTCTTTCGACGGCAAGGAGCTCCTCCTCTTCTTCGACAACCAAGAAGAGAAGCTCTCCGAAGGGTTCTCCTTCCGCTTTCGCGTGGAGAAGAAGGTGTACGGAGATGTTCTCACCGTCAAAGAAGCGAGGCCCTATTTCAACGAGAACGGGGAGGCCTACTTCTACCGGGTCTTCGACGGCTACGCGGAAAAGCGTACCGTCGCGGTTGAGAAGGTCAACGGCGAGGGGTGGGTCATCGGCGAAGGTCTGAGGGAGGGCGACGAGGTCGTCACCACCGAAGACCCCTGTCTGAGGCCAGGAGTCCCGTTGAGGATCATGGTCCAGGACGTGCAGAGCGGCAAGTGGCGTCTCCGCTCCCCTTCGGGAGGTTGGGAGAGGGACCTTCCCTCTTGGTCATTGGAGACGGGAATCTCCTACTCTCGGCTCTCCTACAGTCTCTCCGACCCCGACGTGACGGTCTCCACCCGAAGCCGGGCGACTCCCACGGTCGCTCTCTCCGTGGAGAGACCCTTCATGCTCTCCCGACTCCTCGTCGGTTTGAGAGTCGCCTGGGCGCCTAAAAACTCCCTGGTGAACCTCGGCGTCGCCTCGGCCAGCGGAAGCACGGACCTGAAGGTCAACAAAAGCTTCCTTGAGATCTCCCCTACGGTGATCTACTCGCTTCCCATGAACGATAAAGGCCTGGCCCTGACCTTCGGAGGTGGAATCTACTACGCCTTACGTCTATCCGGACGGTGGCAAAGGCTCTACACGCTTACGGAGAAGGTTTGGGAAGATGAGAGCTCAAACTATTGGAAGGGGCAGGATTACGGCCTGGTCGGATCTTTTGGTTTCGAAGGGTTCTCGGTGGCTTCACTGCCTCTGCGTCTGGATTTCCGCTACAGCCATGGGCTCAGGGACCTTGCGGGCAAGCTGGTCGGCGGGGACACGATCCGCCTTCAATCCCTCTCCATAACCCTGGGAACCCGTTTCTCCCTCTGAGGCGTGAAGCCGTGAAACGGCTCATCATCCTCTCCCTTCTCCTCTCGGTTTCCCTCTCAGGGCAATCGGTGCGCCCCGCTTTCGGAGCGGGTCTCTGGTATCCCCGGGGAGGTGATGAACTGCGCGGTGAAGTCGACAGACTCATGGGGAATCCTCCCCTCAGATCCTTCTTTCCGCGTCTTCTCCTGGTTCCCCATGCGGGCTACCTCTACAGCGGCGTCGTGGCCGGTCGTGGTTACGCTCAGATCCGGGGAAGAGCCTTCTGGCGGGTTCTGATCCTGGGACCCTCCCATCGGGAGGGCGCGGAGGGGTTGATCCTTCCCAGGGAGGAGGCTTTCGCAACCCCCTTGGGAGAGGTTCCTGTGGATAGGGCTGCCCTGGAAGCCTTGCGGGAGATGGGCTTAGGGAGGGTTGATCGAAGCGGAGCCCTGACGGACCGGGAACACTCCGTGGAGAACCAGCTCCCCTTTCTGCAACGGGCCTTGAGCAGCCCTTTCCAAATTCTCCCCCTCCTGGTCGGGAGGGTTTCTCCGGAGGAGGCGGTAAGGATTGGACTGGCCTTGAGGAGGTGGGTCGATTCCGGGACCCTCGTTGTCGTAAGCACGGACCTGACGCACTACGGGAGGGCATACGGTTTCACCCCCTACAGGGGGAATCTGAGGGGGAGAATGGAGAGAGAGGATCGAGGTTTTCTGGAAACCGCCGGGAAGGTCTCCCCAAAAAGTCTTCTCTCCTGGATGAGGCTTCATCCTGTTAATCCCTGCGGCCTCTCTCCCCTCCTTGTCTCTCTCTCCCTCTTCGAAGGGGAGGGGTTGCGGGGAGAGACCTTGGCCTACGGGATTGGGGGAGAGGGAGAGAGGGCCCTGGTCGGTTACGGCTCTTTCGTGCTTTTCTCAAAGCTGAAAATCGAGAAGGAGGAAAAGATGCTGACGGAAGGGGAGAAAAGATCGCTCTTGAAGGTTGCGAGAGGGAGTATCGAGCAGGCCCTGCGCCTCTCCACGGGAGGGGGCGATGAGATTGTCACGCCCGCCATGAAAGAGGAGAGGGGAGTCTTCGTGACGCTTCGCAAAAGGGGAGAGTTGAGAGGGTGCATAGGCTCTCTGAAACCAGAGGGTTCCCTCTACCAGGGAGTCATGAGGAACGCCCTGAACGCCGCCTTTCGAGACCCCCGTTTTTCCCCAATGACCGAGGGGGAGTGGAAGAGGGGGGAAATCACCCTGGAAATCTCCGCCTTGACCCCCTTGACACCGGTTACGGATTACAGGACCCTGCGTCTGGGAACCGACGGAGTTCTCCTCTCCGACGGTTTCCAACAGGCTGTCTTTCTCCCGCAGGTAGCCGATGAAACGGGGTGGGATCTGGAAACCTTCCTCGGTCACCTCTGCCTGAAGGCGGGGCTTCAGGCCCAGGCCTTCAAAAAACCGGGGATCCAGTTCTGGTCTTTTCAAGCGGAGGTTTGGGCGGAGGAGTGACCTTCTCTTCTCCGGGCATAGAGGGGAGGTGAGCCCTCCTCAAGAGGAAGTGAGTCTTGTCTGGACGATCCTTGCCGGATCGGCGACGCCGAGTCCGAAGCTCTCCGCCAGCCTTAAAAATTCCCTTCCTCTGGGAGTGTCCGCCTTCTGAACCCCCCTCTCGATTCTCTGTTGGATAAGGAAGTCGTAGCCGACGGAGTCCACGGAGACAGGGTCGCTTCCCAACAACAGGAGGTTGGGGGACCAGATGAACTTGGCCACCGCGCTGGGTCCTCCGTCGTAGCAGGCCTTTGTCCCGTCGACGATGTGCAGGACAGCCTTGTCTCTCAGGCAAGGAAAGGCGCACCCTTCGGCGATGGACCGGTGCCAGATCTTGTGGAGTCGTCCTGTGTTGCTCAGGGCTCCGTAGGTGAGGTTTTTCAGGGAGAGGGTCACCGAAGAGCCGGCGTTTTTCAGGACCGGTAGGTTGATGATCTTCGTGCACCTTCTGGTCGCGATCTTGGAAAAGTAGGAGCGGGTTCCCTCGTTGAGCATGAAGGGGAGGGTCTCCTTGTCGTACTTCCCCTCCAGGGAGGCTTCGTAGAAGGGGGCGTCCATGTCGAGGTTTTCCAGGGCCCAAACTTTCCCTTCCTGGGTGAAGTACTCTCCGTCGGGCCCTTTAGCCTCGGTTCCGAGAACCTTAACCCCCGGGAAGCTGTCAGCGGTGAAGCCGGCCTCGCCGAGCTGTTCGAGCCGCCGGTCCCAGAGGAAGATCGAGGAGGGGGGAAGCCCCGCCTCTCTCAACCCCCGAATGACCGCCCCTACCAACAGGGGGTTGTTGGAGAGAAGGGTTCCGCCGATGGGGTTGAGCTTGAGCCCGACGATATCCTGAGGGGAGACGAACCGACGCCAGGCTTTCTTAAGGCTCTTTTCGCCTGTCAATGAGAGAAGGGCCATGGTAAGGGCTTTGTATACGCCCTCCCCTCCGTTTTCCTTGGAGAGGGAGGGCGTGTCGACTCTGACAACCCTCCCCGGGAAGGGACCGGGCATGGAGTTCTTCGTACGGGGAATCTTGAGAATCTCGTCGATGTTGGTTTCCACAGGCGGTGTTGGCGCCGTTTGTCCCTGGACCTGAGCGGAAGGAGAGGCGAGGAATCCCGCGACGCCGAGGGCCGAGAGACGAAGAAAATCACGACGTTGCAGAGGGGAGGAGCTCTTCTGCTCCGGGAGTCTTTGGGGCTTCTTTTCCATGGTTGACCTCCGATTAAAAGGGGAGCGCCCTTCCCAGGAAGGGCGCTCCCATCTCTACTCTACGGATCCGAAGATCGCGGGTTTCCTATTTCAGATGCTTCTTGACGGTTTCCACCAGTTCCGGAAGGTCCATGCCCAACTTCCGCAGATGCTCCACCGTGGGGACCCCCTCGGGTGACCAGCCCCGTCGCAGGTAGACGGCGTCGATCAAGCCGTCGTACTGTTTCAGCCTGTACTCTCTCAGAATCTTGATCTTCTCTTCAACGCTCTTCCCGGTGGGGTCGACGCCGAGTTTTTCCTTCAGTTGACCGTCGTACCGCTCTTGACGGGACTCATACTCTTCCTTCGTGACAGGACCCATGGCCCTGTAGGGGGGGTAGTCGTCGTTACGCTTTCCATGGCCCATCCGAAGGTTAAAGATCCTTTGGAAGTTGTAGACCCGTTCGGACTGGAGGATCATTCCCTCTTTGTCCAACTTCTTTCCCGTGACGGCCTCATAGATGTCCAGGTAGTTCTGGACGTGCTCGGGAACCTTGTTCGGTTCGGGGTGCTTGGCGTTGTCCGCCGGTTCGATGTCGTTCCAGGGTAGCTTGCAGAGGCCCTGAAGGCCGAACCAGGTCCTGAACATGGGGAAGTAGTGGAGAGCTTCGGCCTTCTTCTCGAAGGTGGGGATCATGTTGTTGACCATATCCATGAAGATCAACCAGGCTTCGTCGTGCTGGGGGCCCTTGTTGGTCAGGTAGTACCCTCCCTGTTGGGCCAAGGACTCTTTGCTCATGTATTCCGACTGTTCCAGACCCTTGCCTTGAACGCCGATGTCTTTCAGAAAGCCCTCGTCGGCGCCGAAGTGTCGGGTAAAGTACTCTTCCATCTTCTTGATACCGAGTCCGGCTATCTTTCCGAAACCCTCGCCTCGCGCCATCTGATGCATCATCTCAAGGGTGGCTTCCCAATTGCCCCAGGTCATCTCGAGACCACCGGTCCGCTCCTTGTTCAAGATTCCTCTTTCGAAGCACTCCATCACGAAGGCCGTGAGAGTTCCGAAGGAGATAGTGTCGATGCCGTAGGTGTCGCAATAGAAGTTGATCTCCAGAACCGCCTCCGGGTTGAAGATGGCGGGGTTGGAGCCGCAGCCGCCCACGGTTTCGTACTCGGGGCCGTCGACAACGACCCTCTTCCCCTTATAGGGGCCTGTCTTCAGGAGAAAACCGTCCACCGCGTGGGCGCAGGCCATGGTGCAGCCGTACCAACAACCGTCGGGGACGTTCTGGCTGAAGAACTTCTCCCAGACGTGGGAGTTGAGCTTCTCCGCCTCCGGGTGTTGGCCATACTGAAAGTTCATGACCGGGAGGAGATCGTAGTCGTTCATGATCTCCACGAGATGGGCGGTTCCGCAGGTTCTCATCCGGCACTGTTGGGAATCCAGGGAGACGATCTCTTTGTGTAACTTCAGCCCCCTCTCTTGGATCACCTTTAAATCCGCCGGATCGTTGAGAAGGGAGTTTAATCCGGAGAACTTGACGACTACCGCCTTGATCCTCTTGTCCCTGAAGACCGTTCCGATTCCGCCCCTTCCGGCCTGTTTGAGCCGTGGGCCGTTCCGCCTCTTGTCCCAGAGGGAGAAGTTGAGGCACCCCAGGAGGGTGTTCTCCGCGCCTTTACCGGCCGAGACGACGGAGATGTGCTGACGTTCGTTGTCGTTCTCCGCGAACATCTCATGGAGTTGGTGGGCCAGCAGGTGGCTGTTGGTCTCTTCGTCGGGAGCCTCGAAGACTTTGACGTTTCCAGCGTTACCGTCGATGTAGACGATCACGTCCCGATCGGCTTTCCCCTGAAGCTCCAGGGCGTCAAAACCTGAAAATTTCAGGTAGGGGCCGAAGTGTCCGCCAACGTTGCTGTCGATGGGAATATCCGTGAGAGGGGAGAGACTGACGACGAGGGACTTCCCAGACCCTGGGTAGTTGGTGTTCCCTCCTACGGGTCCCACGGCGATGTTGATCTCGTTCTCCGGGTCGTTCCACCTCGTCCTCTCCGTCACTCCGTCCCAGAGGAGCCGGAGCCCGAACCCCTTGCCGCCGATGAATTTCTCCTTCATCTCTTCGGAGACGGGTTTCTCCTTGATCTCCAAGGTCCCGACGTTGACGTAGAGGGTCCTGTTGTTGTAGCCCCTGTGGAGAGGCTTCTTGGCAAAAGAGTACTCTTTAAGCGTTCGGTGCTTGGCTTTCATATCTTCCAAGTTCTTTCTTTCGATCATCTTCACTCCTCCTGTGCCACGATTTCCAAGGCGTCGGCGGGACACTCTTTGGCGCAGGCGCCGCAGGCGACGCATTTGAAAGGGCTCTTCTCACCGGGGAAATACTGCATGGCCCCGATGGGGCAGACGGCCACACAGGCGAGGCATCCGACACAGAGGTTCTTGTTGAGAACCACCACGCCCGTCTTGGCCACCGTGAGGGCTTGAACAGGGCACTCCTGAACGCAGAGCCTGCACTTCTGGTTACAAACCACGATCTTCCTGCTTCCCTCTTGGGTGAACACCCGGATGGCCGAACGTTCGGGGTTCTCCTCTTTGAAGTAGAGACGGGAGCAGACGTTCATACAGGTTCCGCAACCTATGCACTTCTCGCTGTCGCTTTTGAGATACTTCATGGTTAGCCTACCATTCCTCCTCTTTTGGATTCCCGAAGACCCGAAGGTCTTAATCCCATTATAGTCTAAAGGGGGGGAGGGAAGCAACGGTCCCCTCGGAGCGGTTCGTGTGAAACACTTCTCCTTTCCTGTCGTACCATCTTTCTCTGAACCGAGGAAAGGAGGGATCCGTGAAAAAAAACCGAGGCTGTTTCGGATTGTCCGTCTCTACGCTTCTCCTCTTCTTGACGCTTCAACCCTTTGCCTTGAGCCAAGGGAAGGGTGACCCTCAAAAGGAGAGGATGGCTAAGAACCTGATCCTTCCCGAGAAGGTTCTTCCCGCCCCCGAAAGGGTTCGGGTGGGTTTCGAAGGGATCACCGGTGCGACGAACTTGGCGATCTTGAACTATCTCGCCTCGGACACCCTGGAGGGTAGGGAGACGGGAACGAGAGGCTACGACGCCGCCGCCGAGTACGCCGGATCTCTCTTCTCCCTCTGGGGCCTGCAGCCGGGAGGGGACAAGGAGCAGCCACCGGCTCCCGGGTTCATGGCCCCTCCGGTTCCTCCCAAAGAGGTTCGGAAGAGTTTTTTGCAACAGGTGGAGATGAAAGAACTCTTCGACGGCGAAGGAAAAGCCTTGGTCGTCGTGGAGAACCGGGGAGGGAAGAGGATCACGCCTCTGACCCTTGGAGTGGATTACCTCTACCAGGCCGCCAAGGACGAGACTCTTCGGGCTCCCGTGGTTTTTCTCGGCTACGGGATCACCGAGAAAGAGCTTAAGTACGATGATCTCAAAGGGCTCGACCTGAAGGGGAGATGGGTGATGGTGCTCTCCGATTACCCGGGCATGAAGAGCCAAGACTCCCCCTTCAACAAGGGAGCCTTCAAGGAGAAGTACTCCTCCTCTCCCAGGTCCATGAGGGGAGGTGACAGGCTCTGGACGATGAAAGTCAAGGCCCTGGAGAGGGCCGGAGCCCTGGGGATCCTTCGGGTGGAGTCCTATCCCGAGGAACGGGGAGACTTGGGAAAGAGCGTCCTCCGGGCGGCCCGTCTTCCCAGAGACGACCGTCCCATTCTTCCTCGGGAGAGGAGAAAGCTCTCCCTCCTGGAGGGGGAAGGGGAGGAGACTCCTTGGGGAAGGCTTCCCTCCCTCTCTCTGAGCCGCCAGAGCGCCGATATCCTCCTCTCCTCCGCCGGTGAGACCGTGGAGGCCTTGAAGGCGAGGATCGACGGATCCATGAGATCAGCCTCTTTCGCGCTTCCGGGAGTCTCTTTCGAAGTTTCCCAGGTTTCCAAGGGTAGGCTCCTAAAGAGCTCCAACGTCTTGGCCTTCCTGGAAGGTTCGGACCCCCTCCTGAAGGAGGATGTGGTCGTTATCGGCGCCCACCTCGACCATCTGGGAAAGAGGGGCGACTACATCTACAACGGGGCCGACGATAACGGGTCCGGTTCCGCGGCCCTCTTGGCGGTTGCCAGGGCCATGGCCCTCAACCCCGTCAAACCGAAGAGGACCATCCTCTTCGCCCTCTGGACCGGAGAGGAGGAGGGGCTTCTCGGGTCCAGGTACTACACTCTCCATCCCGCCTTCCCCCTGAAGAAGACGGTCGCCTGCCTCAACTTGGATATGGTCAGCCGGGAGTGGAGCAAGGAGAGCCTCGCCGGGATCGGACGGTTCATGGGCGAGAGCCTCCCGCCGGAGACCCTTGCCAAGCTGGAGACATCCCGCTTTGCAGTTTTCTCCCTCTTCGATTCTCCTGATATTTACGAGGCTTTGAGGGTTGGAAACGAGGCGGTGGGGTTGCAGATGATGCTCAGGCCGACGAAGGAGAGCTTTGGGGGAAGCGATTACGCGCCCTTCGCCCTCAAGGGGATCCCCTGGATCTTCTACTTCGCCTCCATGACAGAGGATTACCATCAGCCTGGTGACGAAGTCGACAAGATCAGTCCAAGTCTCATGGAGAAGATAACCCGTTTAGTCTACTTGACCGCCTTCAACCTGGCGGACAAGTGATCCGTTTTTAATCCATCGGCGGCGCGGCGAAACTTGCCGCGCCGCTTTTTTTCTTGTCCCCAGGGGCCGACTCTGATAGAATCACGCTGAATCGAGGTCCCCTATGAAAAACGGAAGTTCCACCCCCCTCTTCAAGAGCGTTACCTTCTCTCTCCTCCTTCTCTTCCTTCTCGGTCTCTTCTACCTCATGGCCCGTCCCTTCCTGGTGTCGCTTCTTCTGGCCATGGTGGCGGCGGGTACGGGAAGGTGGCTCTACCATTTTTTCTACAGAATCACCGGGAAGAGGTCCTCTCTCTCCTCTCTGGCGGCTCTGGTCACTCTGGTCGGAGGCTTTCTTGTCCCCCTGGGAGCGGCCTTCGTCATGCTTTTCAGCGAAGGGCTCCGGTTCTTTCAAACCCTTCCGACAGCCTTTCCCTCTTGGGTTTCCGGTATCGAAGGGGTGATCGCCAAAATCGGGCGTCGGTTTCCTCAAGTCGGTCAGAAGCTGAGCTCTTCACTCCAGGATTTTCTTCCCAAGGCCGTGGAGCAGACCGCCCAGTGGGCCCTTCAGCTCTTGAACTCGGGCAGCCAAGAGGTGGCTTCCCTCCTTCTCCAGCTTCTGGTCTTCTTCTTCGCTCTCTACTACTTCTTCATCGATTGGGAGGAGATACTGCTTTGGATCGACGGGATCAGCCCCTTGGACAGAAGGCACAACATCAGGCTCTACAGGGAGTTTCTCTCCATGGCCCGGGCGATTCTCAGAAGCACCCTCGTGGTGGGGGCCATCCAGGGGATTCTCGGCGGCCTCCTCTTCGCCCTGATGGGCGTCTCTTCGCCGATCTTCTGGGG
>JAMOAD010000359.1 GCA_023621955.1 Acidobacteriota bacterium | reverse complement strand
AGTCGGTTGAAGGCCGTTCTGGATACAGACCTTCATGCACTCCCCGCAGCGGACGCACTTTTGAAGGAAGAGCGCCTCGTCCGGAGCTCCGGGAGGGCGCAGGAGGGTCGGCCGGGGAAGCTTCTCCCCCCATCCGACCTTGGAGACCAGGGGAAGGGCGACGCCGGTGAGGCCGACTCCCAGGAAGGCCCTGCGGGAGAGGTCGACCCGCTCTTGCAGACTCGGCAAACCCAGCCTGTAGGAGATCATCCCTTGAGGGCACTTGGCGACGCACTCCATGCAGAGGTTGCATCGCTCCGGGACGAAGCGTCCATCCTCCTGGAAGGCTCCGAAGCGGCAGATCTTCCCGCACTGCCCGCAGGAGGGGCAAAGCTTCCCGGGCCTTCGGCGGAGGGGTGAAAAGCGGGAGAGGAGCGCGAGAAGGGCCCCCAGGGGGCAGAGGTTCTTACACCAGAAACGCCGCTCCACCCTCTCCAGGAGGAAGATCCCCAGGAGGAGAAAGAAGGCGACCAAGGAGAGGGAGAAGATCGACTGCTGGTAGGGAAGAACACCCTTCTTCAGGAGTTCGTAGACCGGTTCCGAGAGAGAGGTCACCCAGGAGGGGCCCTTCTTGTAAAGAGTATCGAAGACCCCTGTGACGGAGGAGTTGAAGACCGGATCCACGGCGAAGGTGAACCCCCTGAGCAGAAGGGCGAAAGGGTCGAAGAAGCCCACGAGCTGAAGGCCGAAGAGAGAGGAGGCGGAGATCAGCAGGAGAAGAGAATACTTCACCTTCACCCAACCCTTCCCAAACCCTTGGCTTCGGGGAGGAACAACCTTGTGGGCGGCGTCGAGCAGTGTCCCCAAGGGGCAGACCCAGCCGCAGAAGAAACGCCCCAGCAGGAGGGTGAGCGCCACCAGGAGGAGGGCCGGGAGGAAAAGGGCCAGAAGCGTCTTGGCCGCCAGAGTCACCGAGAGGGCGATCAGGGGATTCCACCGGAAAAAGATGTTCACCGCCGCGGCGATTTGGTCCTTTCCGGTGTAGTCGGTCAACCTGAAGAGGTAGAAGAAGAGGCAGAGAAAAGAAAATTGCGAGAGACGCCTCAGCCAGAGAAGAACCCTCCGTCCCTTCATCCTACGCCTCCAGGACCCGGATCTTCTTCAGGTCCATCTCGCCGAGACCAAGCTCATAGGCCCTTCGGGTGGAATCGATCTCCTCCGGACGAAGGTTGAAGAGTGTCGTGGCGTAGCTGTCCACCGCCACAGGGTCCGTCGAGGCGATGAGGGTGTCGAGGACCTTCACGTCCCTGAGGTTTCCTCCGACGGGGCCGTTTCTCAGGAGGATCCTGGTCGCGTCGACCACCGTCAACCTGGGACGGACCACCGTCGCTATGTCGGCCAGATTCTGCCCCATGTTCTGGTGGATCTTCCCCCGATTCCCACCCAGCAGGCCCATGGAGTTCTTGAGCCCCAGTGTCAACTTGGCCAGAGAGTGGTGTTTAGCCACCGGAACGTTGATGTAACAGTCCGCCTCAAGGGCCTCCTTGTAGAAGATCCAGTCCCTCAAGGCCTTCCCCTGCTTGATCGTGATGGGGACAAACTTCCGCTCCTCCACGTAGGGGATCGTGGCCCGTTTGTCGCCGAGAGATTCCACGGCCTCCTTGATCCCGCTGTTGAAGTAGCACCTCCTCTCCTCGTTGCAGGAGCGGTCAAAGACTTGAACTTTGGAGGCGCCAGCTTCCAGGGCCATCTTCACTAGGGTCTTCACCACCAGGGGATGGGTGTTCGCCCCCTGTTCAGGAGTCCTGTCCCACCCGATGTTCGGCTTGATCACCACCTTGTCGCCGGGATGGACGAACTTCTTCATCCCCCCCAGGGAGAGAAGGAGCCTTCTCGTGAGCTCTTCGTAGTTCTTCCCCTTCGCGACGTTCACCGTGGAAGGCGTCGAAGCGGCAAAGGCCGGGGTGGAGAGAAGTTCAAAGACCGGCGGCGTCGCCAAGGCCCCGGTTGTATAGAGAGAGAGTTGCCTCAGGAAATCCCTTCTGTTCATAAAGCCTCCTTCCTCTTCGCGGTTCTCTCCCGTGCCCTTGGGAGAGGGCTCAAAGGGAGTTCCCTCCGGGAGAATCCGGAAAAGAGGGTCTTCTCTTTCTTACGCTCAACCCCCGCTCTTGTTTCCTCGACTCTTCCACCCTTTTTTCAGAAGAACCGCGCCGGTCGGACAGATCTCCTGACAACAGAAGCAACGGATGCACCTTTTCAGATCCACCCGGAGTTTCTCCTCCCCAACCACGGCCTGGGCGGGGCAGATCCGTCGGCAACGGCCGCACCTTTCGCAAAGGACCTCGTCGATCCAAGGCCTCCTCTCCCGCAGGCCCAGGTAGAGACGGGCGAACCAGAGGGGAAC
>JAMOAD010000280.1 GCA_023621955.1 Acidobacteriota bacterium | reverse complement strand
CCACCCCGTTCCCTTCCTCCCTCAGAGACTACAGGAATCAGCTTCTCCTGAAACTTCACATCGATTCCCGCCGCTTCTCCCGGGCCCGTCTCCTCTGCCGGAACCTTCGCCCCTCCCCCCTCTCCCCTTGGCGAAAGGAGATCTTGGCCGGGTGCCTACGGGCGAAAGGGGAGGAGAGCCGTTGGGAAGAGGTGGAAGAGGATCTCTTCCGTTACCGCAGGAGTCTCGAGAAGGAGTACCCCGACTTGGTTCTCTTCTGGAGAGCCCGTTTGGAAGAGGGGAAGAGGAACAACCTCCAGGCCCTGGCCCTTCAGAAGAGACTTCTCTCTCTCCACCCTCTCTCCCCCTGGGCTCAGAGAGTTCCCACTCCCCGGGTCAGGGCTCTCTTGGCTTCCCTCTCCTCCCGTGAGAGGGAGGTGAGAATCCGGAGGCTCCTGCGGGGAGGGGCGGTCGAGGCGGCGAAAGGGGAGGCCCTTCGGTTCCCCTCTCCCCAGAGGGAGCTCTTCCAGGGAATCGTTCTCTACCGAAGGGGGCTCTTCAAGGAGGCCGAAGCCTCTCTCTCCCGAGTCCTTCCCTCCACTTCCCTCGGCCCCGAGGCGGTTCTCTACAGGATGAGGATTCTCTTCAAGAGGGAGGGGAGCGAGGGAGTCGAGCGCTTCTTCCGGGAGCAGGAGGGCCGGGGGCTGGCCGGGGAGAGTCTCTGGGTGACGGTCGGTGATTTCCTCTACTCCCGTCTCAACTTCTCCCTCTCCCGGGAATACTACGAAAAGGCGGCCCGAAAGGGCCTTGCCGACGAAGAGACCTGGCGGAAGCTCCTTTGGCTCGACTACCGTTTGGAGGGGCAAGCCGCCGCCCTGGAGAGGTTGGAGGAGAAGAACCGCCTCTTCCGGTCCCCCTTCCCCGCTTCTGAGCTCTACTGGGAAGCCCGTTTCCGGGAGGAACTCAGGCCCTCGTCTCCAAGGGCCCGAGCCCTCTACCGAACCGTAGCCCTGGAGTACCACCAACACTACTACGGAGACCTTGCCTGGAAGAGGCTTGGCGAAAAGGAGCGGACGAAGATTCTCCAGGAAGCCCGAAAGAAGAGTCTCACCGCGGGAACCGCTGAACCCCTTCCTCAGACCCTGCCGGTTGGAGAGGGAGTGGATCGGGTCCTTCACCTCCTCTCCCTCGGCCTTGACGGTGCCGCCCAGAGGGAGATCGAAGCCTTTTCAGGCCTTTACGAATCCTCTCCTCTTCAGGGCCTTGCCGCCGAGCTCTCTTCCAGGGCGGGTCAACTCTTCCTCGTTCACCGTTACCGCCTCAGGACTCTTCACCCCTACGGCCTCACCACATCCCGTCGCCTTCTATCCTACGCTTATCCGATCTCTCCGGAGATCTTCCCCCTGGTGGAGCGTTCCAGCGGAAGAGAGGGAATCGACCCGTTGCTCGTCCTCTCTTTAATGCGTCAGGAGAGCTTCTTTCGAAGCGATGCCCTCTCTTTCGCCGGCGCCCGGGGACTCCTCCAGCTCCTCCCCTCGACGGCGGCCCGGATGGCCAGGAGAGGAGGCTTGCCGGTTCCCCGGCCTGAGGAGCTCTTCCTTCCCAGAATCAACATCCCCCTGGGGGTGATCTACCTCAGAGAGCTCTTCTCCCTGTTGGGTGAGGGGAAGACCCATTGGGTCCTGGCCTCCTACAACGCCGGTGAGAACCGCGCCCTCCTCTGGGAGAAGGCCTTCCAAGACTACCCCAACGATGTGGCCGTAGAGATGGTTCCCTTTTCGGAGACTCGCAACTACATCAAGATCGTCCTGAGCAACCGAAGAATCTACGGACTCCTCTCCCAGGGTGAGGGGTGAGCCTTTCCCCCCTTTATGGTATAATCTTTTTCCATGTGGAAAACGGTGATCGGCCTCGAAATTCACGCTCAGCTTCTGACGTCCACCAAACTCTTCTGCTCCTGTCCGGCCAACTACGGAGACTCCCCCAACAGCAACGTCTGCCCGGTCTGCTTCGGCCTTCCTGGCGCCCTTCCTGTTCTCAACGGTGAGGCTGTCCGCCAGGCGCTCCGCGCGGCCCTGCTCTTGAACTGTCGCATCAACCGGACCTCCAGCTTCGATAGGAAGAACTACTTCTACCCCGATCTTTCCAAGGGCTACCAGATCACCCAGTTCTTCCACCCTTACGCGGAGAACGGCTACATGGAGATCGAGGTCGGAGGAACCCGACGGATCGGCATCACCCGTATCCACATCGAAGAGGACGCGGGGAAATCCTTTCACGACGAAGAGAGGGGGGAGACCCTGGTGGACTTCAACCGCTGCGGGACACCCTTGATCGAGATCGTTTCGGAACCCGATCTGGAGACTCCCGAGGAGGCCGCCGAATACCTCCGCCGCCTCAGGGAACTCCTGGTCTACGCAGGTGTCAACGATGGGAACCTTGAGGAGGGGAGCCTACGCTGCGACGCGAACATCTCTCTCCACCGGGAGGGGGAACCCCTGGGAACCCGGGTGGAGATCAAGAACCTCAACTCCTACCGTTTCCTCCAGAGGGCGCTTCGCTATGAACAGGAGAGGCAGGCCGAACTCCTCGAGAGGGGGGAGGAGGTTGGGAGGGAGACGAGGCTCTTCGATGTGAAAAGCAACCGAACCATGGTGATGCGGACTAAGGAGCAACTCCTGGACTACCGGTACTTTCCCGAACCGGACCTGGGCATCCTCAGAATCGAAGAGGAAGAGATCCGCCTGGCCGGGTCGACCCTTCCGGAGACGCCGGCCCTCAAGAGGGAGAGGTATGTCCGGGAGTACCACCTCTCTGCCGATGACGCCAAGATTCTGGTCTCCTCACCCTCCCAGGCCGCTTTCTATGAAGAGACGGTGAAGCTCGGCGCTCCCCCTGTCAAGGCGGCCCATTGGCTCTTGACAGAGCTTCTTCAGCACGCCTCCGGCTCCGATCCCTTCCTGACTCCCCCTCTGACACCGAAGGCCTTTGCGGATCTTCTCGTCTCCCTGGAGAAGGGGAGAATCACGGCCCCTATGGCCAAAGATATTCTCCCCGAGATGATCGAGAAGGGACTCTCCGCGACGGAGTTGATCGCAAAGAAGGGGATCGCCCTCGTCGACTCCCCCGAGGCCGTCAAGGCTATGGTGAAGGGGGTTTTAGAAGGCCTCCGTCCGGAAGTGGAGCGTTACCGGGCCGGGGAGACGAAGCTTCTGGGCTTTCTGATCGGCGAAGTGATGAAGAGCTGTAAGGGAGCCGCCCAACCCAAAACAGTCAACCAGACTGTCAGGGAATTTCTCGAAGGAAAAGAAGAATGATCAGTGAGACATCCTATAATTCAGCCACCCTTGAGGCCCTCAGAGAGAAGGCCCGTGTCATCCGCGTGAAGGCACTGAAAGAGATCGCCTGTGCCCAATCCGGTCACCCTGGAGGTTCCCTCTCCTGCGCCGACATCCTCGCCGCCCTCTTCTTCTTCAAGATGAGGTTGAACCGGGAAGACCCCCACTGGGAAGGGAGGGACCTCTTCGTTCTCTCCAAGGGGCACGGAGCTCCAGCCCTCTACGCCGTTCTTTCGGAGCTCGGTTTCGTTCCAGAAGAGGACCTCTGCCAGTTGAGACAGCTGGGCAGTAACCTCCAGGGCCATCCCGACAGGAACAAGACACTCGGCGTCGACGCCTCTACCGGCTCTCTCGGCCAAGGGCTCTCCATGGCCGTGGGTATGGCTTTGAGCCTTCGGTTGGACCGGAGCGACCGGCGTGTCTACGTGGTCCTTGGGGATGGGGAGATGCAGGAGGGACAGGTGTGGGAGGCTCTGCTGAAGGCAGGGAACAGCGGCCTCGACAACCTGACGGTCATCGTCGATGCCAACGGGCTCCAACTCGACAATAGGGTTGAGGCCATCAACGACCTCTCTCCCTTGAGGGCCAAGGGAGACGCCTTCAAGTGGGAGACCCAGGAGATCGACGGCCACGACATGGAATCCATCCTAAAGGCTCTCGAAAAATGCGACCAGAGAAACGGAAAGCCCCATATGATCGTTGCCCGAACCGTTAAAGGGAAGGGGGTCTCCTTCATGGAGAACCAGGTCAAGTTTCACGGGAAGGCACCCTCCTCAGAACAGTTGGAAAAGGCCCTACAGGAACTCTCCGCAGATCGATGATCCAGTTTTCCTCTGTTTACAAGAGCTACAGCCGCGACGAATACGCCTTGGAAAACCTCTCTGTGAAGATCCCCAAGGGAGATTTTTTTTTTATAACCGGTCACAGCGGTGCCGGAAAGACCACCTTTCTCAAGCTCATCACCAGGGAAGAGCGTCCCACTAAGGGGGCGATCATCGTCGGGGGAAGGAACATCTCCATCGTTCCGGAGAGGCAGATCTACGAGCTTCGGAGAAACATCGGGATCATCTTCCAGGACTTCCGCCTTCTCGAGGACCGCACGGTCTTCGACAATGTCGCCTTGGCCCTGAAGATCCGGGGCGTTTCTCCACGACAGATCCGTAAGGAGGTGACCGAGGTCCTTCGTTGGGTGGGGTTACCCCAGAAGATCGGTTCCCTTACCCGTCGCCTCTCGGGAGGCGAGCAGCAGAGGGTCGCCATCGCCAGAGCGATCGTCACCAACCCTTCGATTCTCCTGGCCGATGAACCGACCGGAAACCTGGACCAAGAGATCTCGTTGGAGATCATGGAGATGTTCCGCAGACTCAACTCCCGGGGGACGACGATCCTCGTGGCCAGCCACAACCAGATGCTTCTGGAAAGGTACGCCCGAAACGTTCTCTACCTGAAGAAGGGGACCTCCATCTCCCTGCGCAGGGTGGCCCAGTGAAGCGGATCACCTCCTACCTGCATTACCTGGCCCAAGATGTGTGGGCCAACTTCAAGGTTCAGAGGGCCGTCAACCTCCTCTCTCTCTTCATCGTCATCTTCACCTTCTTCGTCATCGACATCTTCTTCCTGACCAAGGTGAACCTCGACAAGCTGACGGCGAAGACCCTGACCGGCTTTCAAGTAGAGGCCTACTTCGGTTCCCCTCTCCCGAAAGATCTCCCGGAGAGGAGCCTCGCCTGGGGCCGGAAGAAAGAGGTCGAAAAGGCGGAGCTGATCCTCCCCGAGAGGGCCAGGGTTCTTTTTCTGGAGGCCTTTCCCGATCTCAAGTCGACACTGGACGAGCTTCCGGAGAACCCTTTTCCCCCCTCCATCAGGGTGACTTTCCGCTCCGGCACCTCTCTGGAACTGATACGAAGGGATTCGGAAGAGCTCTCCAAGCAGGAGGGGGTGGAGAAGGTCCGTTCCAACCTCTCCCTTCTGGAGAAGATCTCCGGTGTCCGCAGGCTTGTGACCCTGGTCTCCCTCTTCCTGGGGGGGATTCTCCTTTTCACCTCGTTCTTCACGATCGTCAACATCGTCAAGATCGTGGCCTACTCCCGGAAAGAGGAGGTGGCGATTCTCAAGATGGTGGGTGCTTCGAACCTCTACATCGAGCTTCCTCTGGTCATGAACGGCGTGTTGTTGGGGTTCGTTGGAGCCATGGCCGCCTACGGCCTCTTTCGGCTCACACTGATGCTGGCCCCCCTCTACCTTGGGGAGATCTCCCGTTACCTCTCCCCGCTCTTTGAGAGTCACTCCCTCCCCAGGGGCATCTTCTGGACCACTCTCCCCGCCGGGGCGCTGGTCGGAGGCCTCTCTTCCCTTACCTCGGTTTGGAAGTTTCTCAGAAGAGAGCCCTCAAACTGACCCTTCCCTTTCGCCGTTCCCGGGGGAGAGGGGAAGCCCGATAGAGAAGAGGGCTCCGGAAGAGGACTCCAGAAGTTCAATCCACCCCCCTTGGTCGCTCAGCAGTTTGCTCACCAGGGCGAGCCCCATCCCGGTGTTCTCCCCCTTGGTCGAGAAGAAGGGGAGAAAGATCTTCTCCCTGTAGGCAGGAGCGATTCCCGGACCATCGTCTTCAACCCGGAGGAGCAGTTCTCGTTCCTCTCTTTCGACACTCACAGTAACCCTCTTGGCGCCGGCTTCCCGACTGTTTCGAAAGAGGTTTGACCAGACCGAGAGGAGAAGGACCCGGTCCCCCCAAACGGATCTTCCCTCGGTTCGGTTCTCCAGGGGGATTCCCTCGTCTCGGGCCGCCTCTTCCAGAACCTCCGACAAGGGGATCCTTTCCCACCTTACCGGAGAGCTTCTGGAGAGCTCCAGGTAGCGTTCCACAAGGAGGAGCATCCTTTTACTCTCGCCGAGGGCGCGGGACACTCCCTTCTCCTGGGGGAGCTTCACCCGTTCCAAGGAGCCGAGGACGACTCCAAGGCTGTTCTTCAACTCATGGGAGAGGTAGGAGGCCATCTGACCAAGCTGTTCCTGCCGACTCTTAAGGGCCAGTTCCCGCTGGGTCTTTCTCAACTCGGTAATATCGACGGCCATGAGGAAGGCCTTCTCCTCCTCCACCCGGATGAGGTAGAGGGAGAGGACCCTGCTCTCTCTCTCTACTTCCCTCTCGGCGAAGGGCTGTGTCCAAGAGAAAAACTCATCCACCGCCTCCTTCAGGAGGGGAAAGAGGCCTCTCTGAGAGCTCACGGAGGTGAGCGGGAGGGGGTCGCTGCCGTCACCGAAGAGCTTGGCGCCTAGGGGGTTCCACCTCAGGAGGCGACCGAAGCGATCGACAAGGAGGATGGCCAGGGAGGGGGTGTCGAAGAGGGCCCTGTAGAGGACAAGCGCCTCTTCGGTCCTCCGTTTCTCCGCGGCCTTCTCCTTGAGGAGGTTCCTCTCCCTCTCCTGAAAGCTCTCGAGCATCCTGTAGAAGGGATCGAGAGTCACCATGGGAGCTCCCCTTCCTTTTCGGATATCCCTCAGTGTCAGGAAGGTCAGGAGGATGAGGGCGGCCAAAGCGGTCAACCCGATCACCTTCGCGGTTTTCATGGTTCGGGAGAGGGTGGGCAGGGGGTTCCCTCCTCCCTCCCAAGCCTTCATAACCGAGAGGAGGGAGGCCTCTACGAGCAGGGTGAGCCCCAGCAGGAGGGCGATCAGGAAAAGTGTGAGAAGGCGCTCCCGTTTCATGGGACCAGGTTCGTCCACTTCGAGAAGAAGTGTTCGAGCCAGGAGAAGCGGAAGAGGAAGAGAATTGAGGCGAGGGCGAGGAAGGAGCCGAAGGGGAGCTCGTAGTCCCTCCCCCGTTTGAAGAGTACGATCACCCCTAGGCCGACGATCAGACCGATCAAGGAGGCGGTGATCAGGATCCAGAGCATCCTGAAAGGACCGAAGAGGGCGCCGATCAGAAGGATCAGCTTGATGTCGCCCCAGCCGAGTCCCTCCTTCTTCTTCCACTTCAGGTGGAAGAGGTAAGCCCCCCAAAGGATGAGGAAACCGAGGGTTGCGCCAAAGAGGGAGCCCTTCCAGTTCGGATCGTCCAAGAAGAAGGAACAACCGAAGGCGAGGAGGGCTCCTCCTAGGGTCAGTTCATCGGGGAGGATTCGGCTTTCCAGATCCGTGAAGAAAAGGATCAGAAAGGTCGAAGCGAAGAGGAAGATTCGTAGGGCCTCCCAACCGATTCCGAATCGGAGGACCACGTAGGGCAGGAGAAGGGCGCCAAGGGCTTCAACGAGGGGATACCTCAAAGAGATTGGGGCCTTGCAAGAGCGGCACCGTCCTCCCAGAAAGAGGTAGCTCAGGAGGGGCAGGTTGTCGTACCAGCGGATCGGCGTCAGACAGCGGGGACAGTGGGACCTGGGGAGAACAACGCTCTCCTGCTTGGGCAGACGATGGATCACGACGTTGAAGAAGCTTCCCAGGACAAGCCCCAGAAAGGCCGCAACCAAGGGTAAGGCTACCGTTTCCATGAGAACCTCTTTCGGGATTGAATTTTCCCCTCCTGGGTGAGGATGTAGGGCTCGCCGTCGTAATCCAGGGGAGGGGAGGAGAGAAGGGATGCCGCGATCATGTCGTTCCAGGACTGGGGAAGGCGGTTGAAGAGTCTACGGTAATGCTCCACCAGAGGTTCCAGCTCCTCGCGGTCCAGCTCCGTCTTCAGCTCGTAGAGGTGACGGCCTGCGACCTCTCTCTCGTAATCGGTGGTGGCCCCATGGAGAATCTCCTGCCAGAGGAGAAACGCGTTACGGGAATCGCCGCTGCTCTTGAGAGCGTCCACTTGAAGACGTTTGATGAAACTCGGAGCCCCCTCTTTATGGGCGGCGATCTCGAAGAGTCTACTCGCCAGGGAGTAGCGCTTCGCCTTGCGCATGTAGTGGCCGGCTTCGTAAGGAAGAGTCCACTCTCCAGGTTGGAGCCTCATGCCGATCTCCAGAACCTTCAGGGCGAGATCCGGTCTTCCTCCCTGGTAGTAGGCGATCAAGGAGCCGACGGAGAAGGGGCCCGGCTCTGAAGGGTCCAACTCCCCGATCACGGTCATCACCGTCTCCAGGTCGGAGAAGGCGGGTGTCTTTCCGGGGATGCCGAAGGCCTGGATCGTCCAGATGAAATAGGCGTCGGCCAAGAGGTTGGAGAAGCCAAAGGAGAAAGCCTTGAGACTCTTAGGGGGGAGAAGGGTGATGGTGGGAGCCAACGTGGCCGGCTGGGAGTGGAAGAGGCGCAGGTTGAAGAAGGAAGAGAGGGAGAGGAGGGAAAAGAAGAGGAAGAAGAGCGGTAGCCGAACCTTCCAAGGCTTCATAGGAGGAGGTCTCTCTCCCGGTAGAGGATCACCGCCAACACCAGGATGGCCAAGGTGTAGTTGATCCCGTAGAAGAGGCCGTTGAGAAGTTCGCCGGTGGGAATCGAAGAGGTGTAGACGATCTGGTTCTTCCAGTTCAAGAGGGAGAAGTTGGGAAGGAGGAAGTAGAGGGCCTGGAGGGCGATACGGGAGGAGCCTTTGAAGATGGCCCCATAGTGGGTCAGAAGGGTGCCTGTCAGGTAACCGCTCAGGTAGATTCCCAACGTGAAGAGGGAGCTGAGGATGGGTGTCGAAAGGGCGCTGAAGAGGAGTGCCCAAGCTGTTAGAATCGCCCCCTGAAAGAAGAGGAGGAGGGCGTGGGGCCAGAGGTAGAAGGGATATCCCCCCTCTTGGGGCCAGAGGTAGAGGGAGAAGAGGAGGGTGAGGGAGAAGAGCGCGACTCCGGTGGTGAAGACAAGTCCGAGAAACTTGCCGACCAGAAACTCCTCCCTGGACAAAGGCTTGGAGAGAACGTTCAGGATGGTCTTGCGGTCCCTCTCCTTAAAGAAGAGGGTCACCGTCGAGAGAACGGCCAGGAGGGAGATGAAAATTTCCATGGTGGCTAAACCGACATCCTTGACGACTTTCGCGTTGTTCCCGACCACCAACATGGCCATCACCTTGGAGAAGAGGATCAAACCACCGGCGAAGAGTCCAAGAAGAAGGAAGAGCCTGCTCCTGACGGCCTCCCGAAAGGTACTAACCGCGACTGCCGTTACTCTCATCTTTTAGCTCCATGAAGATCTCTTCCAAGGTCCGCCTGAGAGGGACGAGGGAGAGAACCTGCCCCCCCCTTCGGAGACACTCCTGGACAAGAGGCTGGACCTCCTCTTCCTTCTCCAGAATCCCATAGAGGGTGTCCCCCCGGAGTTGCCAACGGCCCTTCGCCCCTGGAGGAGCTTCCCGCAGACCCTTGAAAGAGACCTCGTACTCTGAGGTTTCCCCTCCGAGAAGGTCTTCGATCCTTCCCTCCTTCACGGTCTTGCCCTTGACGAGGATGACCGCTCGGTCGCTGATCCGCTCGGCGTCCTGGAGAATGTGGGTAGAGTAGAGAACCGTCTTTCCCTCCTCTTTGAGATCAACGATGAGGTTTCTGAGGATCTGCCGTCCCTCGGGGTCGAGACCGTCCAGAGGCTCGTCCAGGATGAGAAGCTCGGGGTTGGAAACGAGGGCCTGGGCGACGCCGATCCTCTGGACCATTCCCTTGGAGTACTTCTTGAGGGGGAGGTTCGCGGCCTCCTCCATCTTGACAAGCCGGAGCAGGTGGTCGATTCTCCCTTCAAACCGTTTCAGAGAGAAGAGTTCGGCGGTGAAACGGAGGAGTTCCCTTCCGGTCAGGTAGTCGTAGAAGGCCGGGTTCTCTGGAAGAAAACCGATGTAGGATCGGGCTTTTCGCGACAGAGGTTCACCTCGGTAGAGAACCCTCCCCCCGTCGGCACGGAGAAAACCCATGAGAATCTTGAAGGTCGTGCTCTTGCCGGCGCCGTTGTGGCCGAGCAGAGCGGTGATCTCTCCCTGAGAGACCGAGAAGGAGACACCGTGGAGGACCCTCTTGTGCTTCAACCAGAGAAGGCCCCAGGGGTAATCCTTTGTCAGGTCTTCGACGCTTAAGAGAACATCTCCGGTCATGACTCCTCCCGGGACATTATAACACAGCGGTCTCTTCCGCCAAGGCTCCCTTAACCTTTGTTACTGCCGATCTGATGGAGGAGGGTCTCGTAGATGAACTCGTCGATGTCACCGTCCAGAACCCTCTGAACGTCGCCCACCTCATGATCGGTCCGATGGTCTTTGATCATCCGGTAGGGTTGCATCACATAACTCCTGATCTGGTTGCCCCAGGCGATCTCCCCTTTCTCCTTCTCGATCCGGTCCTTCTCGTCCCTCTGCTTCTGAAGTTCAGATTCGTAGAGCCGGGACTTCAACATCTTCATGGCCTGGGCCTTGTTCTTGTGCTGGGAACGTTCGTTCTGACAGGAGACGGCGATGCCCGTCGGCAAGTGTGTGATCCGAACCGCGGAGTCTGTCTTGTTGACCTTCTGGCCGCCGTGACCGGAGGCACGGAAGGTATCGATTCGAATCTCCGTCTCGTTGATCTCGATGTCGATGGAGTCGTCCACCTCGGGGTAGATGGAGACGGCGGTGAAAGATGTGTGGCGTCGCTTGTTGGCGTCGAAGGGGGAGATTCTGACCAGCCGGTGGACACCGGCCTCTGTCTTGAGAAGGCCGAAGGCGTAATCCCCCTCCACACGGACGACGGCCCGTTTGATTCCCGCCTCTTCTCCAGGAAGGATCTCGAGAATCTCCGCCTTGAAACCCCGTCGTTCTGTCCAACGAAGGTACATTCGCAGAAGGATCTCCGCCCAATCCTGAGACTCCGTGCCCCCCGCGCCTGGGTGGATGTTCAGGTAGCAGGGGTTCTTGTCTTCCGGAGACTTGAAGACCGAGATCAGCTCGGCCCGCTTGAACTCCCGGTCGAAGTTTTCATAGGTGGTGAGAAAATCGGCTTCGATGTTCTCGCCCTCTCCCTCAAGCTCCATGAGAAGCTCCAGATCGGAGAGGTACCCTGCGACTGTCTTGTAAAGCGCCAAATCGTCTTCGAGGGTCCTCTTCTCCTTGGAAAAGGAGTTGGCCTTGGCGCGATCGTTCCAGACCGCGGGGTTCTGAAGCTCCCCCTCCACTTCGGCCAGCCGGCTCTTCTTCTTTTCCAGTTCCAGGTACCCTGCCAACCGCTCCAACTTTTCCTCGGCCTCAGCCAAGGCTTTACTCTTATCCTTCAGTTCCATGGGGATATTTTACAGGAAAAGGGGGCTTTGGGAAAGGCCCCCTCAAGGGCTCTCTTTGGGGAAGAGTTTGATAGAGGCGGCCTTGAAGGTAAAAAAGAGCGGTCCCTGGAGATCTTTCAAGGAGGCCCAGGAACTCTTTGTCAGAAGCGCCCAGAGCCGTAGACCTCCAGTCTCCCCCTCCAGGGCGGTCAGCTCTCCCAAGTCACGGTGGGAGAGGATACGACAGGGGAGGGA
>JAMOAD010000262.1 GCA_023621955.1 Acidobacteriota bacterium | reverse complement strand
AAAAAAACTTTGTCCGGGACTTTGAGGTAGAGTTCGTTTTCAACGGTTCCCACGTATTTGATCGGAGTGATCCAGAGGGATATCTCCTCTTCACCGAGACGAGAAGAAAGCTCTTGAACGATTAGTTCCCAGGGGTTCATCGATTTCCACCGTAAAATTCACATTTGTGGAAATCTATTTTACGGGGAAAGGTTGAGGGTGTCAAGAGAGAAGAAAATTACCAACTGAGTACCTCTTCTCCCTGTGAGAGAAGATGGGAGAGACCCGCCTCACTCTTGAGAGTCAAACCCTCCTCTTGCGAAAAATTGGTAAAGAGACCGCTTTTTCCCCCCTCTTTGAGGAGAAGACGACAGTTCACGATGGCCGCTCCCTTGTCAAAAGCCTTCACCATGTCGTAGACCGTAGCCAAGGAGGAGAGGAGAGAGAAGAGCGCCTCCATTTCCACACCCGTACGGCCGTGGGTCCTGACGAGAACGAAGGCCACGATTCTGTCTGGGAGGAAGCGAAAGGAGATCTTGATGTGTTCAACGGTAAGGGTATGGGTAAGGGGAACGACGAAGGGAAGGTGTTTTGCCCCCAGGAAGCCGCCGGCTCTCGCCGCTTCAAGGACGGAACCCTTGGCTACGGAGTTTTGGGAGATCTTCTCCAGTGTCGAAGGGGAGAGGAGAATCTCTCCGGAGGTGACGGCGGTTCTTAGAGAGACGGTTTTCTCTGTCACATCGACCATGGAGAGAGCGCCTTTTTCATCGAGATGTGAAAACATGGTTATCAACCTCCCACTTGGCCCATGGTTCGGCCCCTATGATGGTGAAAACTTTGAAAACAGTGCTTCAAACCCTTCTGTTTCAAAGAGTCGTTGAAGATTTTCTCCAGCGATGTGGGGTCCCTCTCCCGTAAGGCCTCCAGAAGGGAGAGTTCGTTTTCTGAGGAGAGACAGGAACGGATTTTGCCGTCCGAGGTGATTCGTACCTTTGAACAGCGATGACAGAAGGGATGGGAGAGGGCGGAGATGAAACCGACGGTCTGTCCCGTCTCTGGAATGCGGAACAGGGAGGCGGGAGAGGCGGAATCTTCCAAAGGGAGAGGTTCCAAGGAAAATCGGGTCCGGATTCTCTCCTGAACTTCCTCTTGGGAGAGAAAAGAATCTCCAGGGTCGGAGGAGATGGGCATCTGTTCGATAAACCTGAGCGTGACACCCCTTGCGGCGGCGAAGGAGAGGAGGGGAAAGATCTGATCGAGGGTTTCGCGCATGGCGACGGCGTTGATCTTCAGGGGGATGCCCAGGGAGAGAGAGGTGTCGATCCCGGAAAGGACCCTCTCCAAACCGTCTACCCCGGTCAGTTTGCAGAAAGAGGTGCCATCGAGGGTGTCCAGGCTGACGTTGACTCCCTTAAGAGAGGCCTCCTTGAGAGTGGGAGCGGACTCCTTCAGGAAGTAGCCGTTGGTTGTCATGTAGAGGGAGGGGAAGAGCGCGGCGGCCTTGACAAGGAAGGGAAGGACCCCTTTTCGAACCAGAGGTTCACCGCCGGTGATCCTCACCTTTCGGATCCCCCAGGAGGGAAAGAGGGAGAGAAGGTAGAGAATATCCTCGTAGCGGAGGATTCTCTCGTGGGGGATGAAAGAGAAGGGTTCATGGGGGTAGCAGTAACGGCAACGGAAGGGACAACGGTCGGTGATGGAGATACGGACATAGTCTAGGAAACGTCCGAAAGGATCCACGAAGCGAGAAGGGGGCATATCAGATCATCTGAGTGCGCCAGAGGTCATGGAGATGGACCAAGCCGAGGGCGGAACCGTCGGGCCCCGGGATGAAGAGGGAGGTAATCTTCTTCTCCTCCATCTTCTGGAGGGCGCGAACCGCCAGCTCCTCTCCGTCGATGGAGCAGGGAGAAGGGTGCATACAGCAAACGGCCTTGGTGCTGGAGAGATCCCCTTTTTGAAGAATACAGCGTCGAAGGTCTCCGTCGGTGATGATACCGATGACCCTCTCCTGTGGCGAGAGAACGAGGGCCACTCCAAAACCTTTCTCGCTGATCGTTTTGACGACAAAGGCCATGGAGTCCTCCTCATGAACCAGGGGAAGTTCGTTGCCCTTATGCATGAGGTGCTTTACCTTGAGGACGCTTTTACCGATTTTCCCTCCCGGGTGGAAGTAGGCGAAATCGTCCCTGGAGAAGCCTCTCTTGACCATCAAGGCGACGGCGAGAGCGTCCCCCATGGCCAGAGTCGCCGTGGTGGAGGTAGTCGGGACGAGACCGGTCGGACAGGCCTCCGAGTCGATATGAACGGAGAGGACAACGTCGGAGTATCTGGCGAGGGTGGAGGAAACCTCTCCGGTAAGCGAGATCAGAGGGTTGCCGTTTCTCTTGATGTACTCCAGAAGAGTCCTGATCTCAGCGGTCTCACCGGAGTAGGAGAGGGCTACGACGGTATCCTCCGGGAGAACGGTGCCCAGCTCGCCGTGGACGGCTTCGGCGGCGTGCATAAAGAGGGAGGGGGTACCGGTGGAGTTGAGGGTGGCGGCAATCTTTTGACCGATGAGACCGCTCTTCCCGACTCCCGTGATCACGACACGCCCCTTGGTCTGGAGGAGAAGCTCCACCGCTTTATCGAAGGAGGAATCCAAGAGAGAAGCCAGCTTGATCAGGGCTTCCCCCTCTGTTCGAAAGACCTTGCGTCCTACATCAACCATGGTGAACCGCCTTGTAAACACGAACCAGTTCCAGAAGGAGAGGTTCGAGAGTGTCCAGGGGGAGGGAGTTGGGTCCGTCGGAGAGAGCCCTGTCGGGATCGGGGTGAACCTCCAGAAAGACCCCGCTGGCGCCGGAGGCCACGCCGGCTCGGGCTAAAACAGGTGCCAGCGTCCGGTCTCCACCGGAACTTGAGCCTAATCCCCCGGGTTTCTGAACCGAATGGGTGGCGTCGATCACGACAGGGTACCCCTTCCTTACCATATGGGCGATTCCGGTCATGTCCACAACCAGCGTGTTGTAGCCGAAGGAGCTCCCCCTTTCTGTGAAAAAGAAGTCGTGACAACCCTGGCAACGGAGTTTTTCTGCGACTCCGTCCATGTCCCAGGGGGCAAGAAACTGAGCCTTCTTGACGTTTACGGTCTTACCGGTCTTCGCGGCGGCGGTGAGCAAGTCGGTCTGGCGGCAGAGGAAGGCGGGGATCTGAAGGATGTCGGCGACCTGGGAGACCGGAAGCGCCTGATCGGGGAGGTGGATGTCCGTCGTGACGGGGAGACCGAACTCTCTCTTCGCCTCCTCCAAGATTCGGAGGCCCTCTTCCATACCAGGCCCCCGGAAGGAGGAGAGGGAGGTTCGGTTGGCCTTGTCAAAGGAGGCTTTGAAAACCACGGGCAGGGAGTTCCTCTCCGCGATCTCGGCAACGGCCTGGGCCGTTCTCATGACAAGGTCCCGGCTCTCGATGACGCAGGGCCCGAGGATAAAGAAAAGCTTGTCTGATGGGAGGATCATGCTCCCTCCCGGTCCTTCTTATACTTGAGGGCGGCGCCGATGAAGCTCACGAAGAGGGGGTTCGGCGTCAAGGGACGGGAGGTGAACTCCGGATGGAACTGACAGCCTAGGAACCATCTCTTATCGGGGAGTTCGACAATCTCTACGAGGTTTCTCTCCGGGTTTTTCCCGGCAATGGAGAGACCGGCCTTCGTGAGAGGCTCCTCCATGGCGGGGTTAAACTCGTAACGGTGACGGTGTCGCTCCTGAAAGCTTTCCCTGCCGTAGGCCTCGTAGGAGAGTGTCCCGGGTTTGACTTCGCAGAGGTAGTTACCGAGACGCATGTTCCCGCCCATCTCTTCCACGTCCGTCAGCTCCCGGAGTTTGAGGAAGATCCGGGAAGTGCAATCTTCGTCGAATTCGCAGGAGTTGGCGTCCTTCAGTCCGGCGACGTTTCTGGAAAACTCGATGACACCGCACTGCATTCCCAGACAGATGCCGAAGAAGGGGATGTCCCTCTCCCGGGCGTACTTAACGGCCAGAACCATGCCCTCGATGCCCCTCTTACCGAAGCCTCCGGGAACGAGGACGGCGTCCACTCCGTCCAGGACCTTCAGGGTAGAAGGATCCTTTTCGAAGTTCTCCGATTCTAGCCATTGGAGACGAACCTTGAGACGGTGGGGGAGGCCGGCGTGTTTAAGGGCTTCCGCGAGGCTCTTGTAAGAGTCGTGGTACTCCACATATTTGCCGACGATTCCCACGGTGACCTCACCCTCGGGGTTCTTCATGTTCTCCACGACCTTCTCCCAACGAGAGATATCGTAACTGCGGCTGTCCAAGCGGAGAAGGGAGAGGAGGGTCTTGTCCAAACCCTGACGGTGGTAATGGAGGGGAATCTCGTAGATCTCCGAGACATCCAGGGCGGAGATGACGGCCTCGATAGGAACGTTGGTGAAGAGGGCGATCTTCTCGCGGATTTCGTCTGGGAGCATCCGGTCGGTCCTGCAGAGAAGGATGTCGGGCTGAATCCCGATGGACAAGAGGTCTTTCACGCTATGCTGGGTGGGCTTTGTCTTCAACTCGCCGGAGGCTCCCATGTAGGGGACCAGGGTCAGGTGAACGAAGAGGGAGTTCTCCTTGCCGCGCTCTTGGCGGATCTGACGGATGGCTTCGAGGAAGGGGAGGCTCTCGATGTCCCCTACGGTGCCTCCGATCTCGACGAGAACAACGTCGTGACCCTCTTCCAGGGAGTAGACGGCTCTCTTGATCTGGTTGGTAATATGGGGGATGACCTGAACCGTCTTCCCCAGGTAGTCCCCTCTTCTCTCCTTCGTGATGACCTCGTTGTAGATTCTTCCCGACGTCCAGTTGCTCTTCTGAGAGGTGACGACAGAGGTGAACCTTTCGTAGTGGCCGAGGTCGAGATCGGTCTCGGCTCCGTCGGCGGTTACGAAAACCTCACCGTGCTGGTAAGGGCTCAGAGTGCCTGGATCGACGTTGAGGTAGGGATCCAACTTCAGCATGGTGATGTTCATGCCGTGAGACTCGAGAAGCCTTCCGATCGAAGCGGAAGCCACCCCTTTTCCCAACGAGGAGAGAACTCCCCCGGTTACAAAGATAAACTTAGCCATTTTCTCCTCCTGAAAGGGCTTTAAATTTTTCCCAGTCTTCGGCGGTGTCGATGCCAAGGGTTGGACGAGAGGCGGTTTCCACGACGAGAGTGTAGCCGTTCTCTAAAAGACGGAGCTGTTCTAAACGCTCTCCTCTCTCCCAGGAGCTTCTGAGGGAGGGAAAGGTTTTAAGAAGAAATTCGCGGCGGTAGACGTAGACGCCGACGTGGTGAAGAAATCCCTGAAAACTCTCCCGGGTTTGGTAGGGGATCGGGGAGCGTGAGAAGTAGCACCCCCTTCCCGAGGAATCGACGACAACCTTGACGTTGTTGGGAGAGAGAAAATCGGAATAGTCGTTGTTGTGGAAAGCGAGAGTAGAAGCGGAGGCGGAGGGGTTTTCCCTCAGCGCGGAGAGGGCACGGGCCACGTCTTGCGCCAGGATCATCGGTTCGTCGGCCTGAAGGTTGACGAGAATGTCACCGCCCAGACGCACCGCGGCCCAAGAGACACGGGCCGAGCCGGAATCCAGGCTCTCGGGAGTGAGAAGGGCCCTTCCTCCAAAGCCCTCGACCTCCTGGAGGAGCTCTTCGCTGTCCACGGCGGCCCAGGTCTCCCAGAGGGGCTCGAGGGAGGCCGCCTTCTCGTAAACAATTTGCAGAAGGCTCTTTCCGTTGTGCCGGAGAAGAAGCTTTCTGGGAAGACGGGTAGAGGCGAGCCTTGCGGGAAGGATGACCTTAACTCTCTCTGGGCTCTTCGTTTCCATGTTTATCTTCCAGAGCGATGGAGGCCTTGGGGAGCTCGGGGTTTCTCCCATCCTGCATCCGGCACTCCCCTTCGAAGAAGGCGCCCTCTTCGATCATGAGCTTGGGGGTGATAATGGTTCCGGAGACGCGGCCCTTGTTGAAGATCTCCACCTTCCCCTTGGCCTTGACCGTTCCTTCCACCTGTCCGTTGATGGAGATGTGGCCGACGTCGATGGTCGCCTTCACGCGTCCGGTCTCACCGATAAGAAGGGTGGAGGAGGAGAAGATCTTTCCCTCAAAGGTTCCGTCGATTCTTAGAGTACTGCTGAAGCGGATCTCACCCGTAAAGAGGGTGTCTTTGTCCAGAAAACCGGAGAGGCGTTCACGGCCGTCGTCTTTTCCCATGGCTTACTCCTTTAGAGATTGAATGATCTGTTCGAACTCTTTCTCGTTCTTGTAGTGGATCGTTATGGAGCCGCCTCTCTTCTTTGGCGTGATAGAGACCGGGAGGCCTACGTAGGAACGCAACTCCTCCTCGAGAGAGGAGAGGTAAAGCTCTTTCTCCTGCTTCTTGCGGGCCGGACGGCCGAGGCTTTGAACCCTCTTCTCCAGGTCCCGAACAGAGAGGTGCTTAGCGAGTGTCTCGGAGAGAAGCTTTCTCTCCTTCTCGCTGTTCCCTACCTGAAGGAGGACCTTGGCATGCCCCATGGTGATATGCTCATCCAGAAGGGCCTTCGTGCTCTCAGGGGAGAGGTTTTTCAGACGGATATAGTTGGAGATGGAGGTCCTGTCCATTCCCAAGACCTTGGCAATCTCTTCCTGGTTCAGGTTCAGTTCCTTGTTCATCTTGTGGAGGGATTCCGAGATCTCCACGGGGTTGAGGTCCTGCCGCTGAAGGTTTTCCAAGAGCGCCAGCCCGGCGAGTTTCTTCCGGGAGACCTCACGGATGATGGCGGGGATCTTCTTAAGGCCTAGAAGTTGGGTCGCCCTCCAGCGCCGTTCACCGACAACGATGGTAAACCCTTCGCCTCCGCCCTCTTTGTGGGTGACGACGATGGGCTGGAGGAGGCCGTTCTCCTTGATCGAATCCGCGAGTTCTCGAAGGGCCTCTTCGGAAAAGACCTGACGGGGTTGGTGGGGGTTCGTCTCCAAGAGGTCTACATCGATGTAGGCCATCCTTTCGGAGGCGGTAGGGGAGTCGTTGTCGCCGATAAGGGAGTGTAAACCACGACCGAGGACGCTTTTACTCACGTTCTAACATCTCCTTGGCCAGGTGAAGGTAGGCCTGGGCGCCCTTGGAGCGGACATCGTAGTGGATGATCGACTGTCCGAAGCTGGGGGCTTCCGAGAGTTTTACATTACGAGCAATCTTCGTCTCATAAACCTTGGCGCCAAAGAATTTACGGGCCTCTTCCTCGACCTGTCTCGAGAGGTTGGTTCGTTCGTCGGCCATGGTGATGACGATCCCCTGAAGTTCAAGGGAGGGGTTGTAGACCCGCTGGACCTCCTGAACGGTACGCATGAGCTGGGAGAGCCCCTCCAAGGCGTAGTATTCGGCCTGAAGGGGAACCAGGAGAAGATCCGCCGCCACCAAGGCGTTGACGGTAACGAAGCCCAGGGAGGGAGGGGTATCGATGAAGACGTAGTCGAAGCGGTCTCGGACCTTTTGCAGAGCCCTCTTAAGAAGAAAGGCCCTCTCCTTGTTCTCGTAGACCTCGACCTCGAAGCCTTGCATCTCGTCGCTGGAGGGGGAGAGAAAGAGAAAGGGGGTCGCCGTTTCCACGATGTTCTCTTCCAAGGTTCCCAAACCCATGAGGGGGTTGTAGACGCTTTTCTTGGAGGAGCCGTCGAAGCCTAAGCCGGAGGTCGCGTTCCCCTGAGGGTCCATGTCAACGATAAGGACTCGCTTCTCCGCCAGGGCGAGGGCGGTTCCCAAGTTAATGACGGTGGTGGTCTTTCCGACGCCGCCTTTTTGGTTCGCTACGACAACAAAGCGGCTCATGGTTTTGTTCCACGTGGAACTTTGTTGAGAAAAGCTAGAACCAGAGCGTCTCTGTGGGGAACGGGAACGGTCTTAAGGGAGAAGCTGGGAGGGAGGGACTTCATCTTTTCCACCTCGTTGGGACCGGTAATGAACATGAAGCCAATCTTAACAAACTTTCTTCCCTCTTTCAAGAGAGACTCCTTTCGGTTCACCCCCCAGGAGACGGCCCAATCCGCCAGGAGCGATTTTCGTTCCTTACAGAGGGGGGCGAAGGCGCTTTTTTCGATATGGACACCCGAGAGGGAGAGGCGGTGAACCGCCTCTTCGAGGAAGAGGGCGCGTTTCCCCGGTTCGACCAGGAGAAGCTCGGTCTCTGGACGGAGGATCTTCCCGGGGAGGGAGGGAAAGCCGGCGCCGGCACCGATGTCCACGACCGAGAGGGGGCCGGGGGGCAGGGAGCGGTAGGCGAAGAGAGAGACTTCGAGAAGGGAGAGGAAGGTCTCGTCGAAACGGGGGCGGGCGATGAGGTTCATCCTCTCCGACCACTCCCTCATCAGGCGGTAGTAAGACAAGAGAGGTTCCACAAGAGCCTCTCTCTCGACGAGCAGGGCGATTCGTTCACGCATGGTTCTTTCTCCTGAGGAGGAAGTGGAAGACCGCCGTGTCGGCGGGGGTGACTCCGGGAAGGAGACGTAGCTCCCCCAGGGTTGTCGGGCGGTACCGGAGAAGCTTTTCTCGAAACTCCTTGGAGAGAGCCTTGTTCTTCGCAAGCTCCTCCAGGAGTCCGGCGGGGACAGGGACGTTCTCTTCCTTGAGAATCTTGGCCGCCTCACGGTCCATCTTCTTGATATACCCTTCGTAGAGGGTCTCCGCCTCGACGTAGGCGAGCTCTTCCGGAGAGAGAAGGGAGAGAGGGGAGGGGGAGAGGTCGAGGACCCGAGAGAAGGGGATCTGTCGAGACTGAAGGAGGTGTTTGAGAGAGGCCTTCCGGTCGCCTTGAAGAAGGCTCTTTTCGGTGAGGAAGAGGAGAGAGGCGGAGCAGTTCTTCCTCCGTTGGTCCAGGGACGAAAACTCCTCCTCCGTGAGTAGCCCCAAGGAGAGAGCGGAATCCATCAACCGGAAGAGGGCGTTGTCGGAACGGAGTTTCAAACGGTACTCCGCTCGGGAGGTAAAGAGCCGGTAGGGTTCATCGACGGAGCGGGAGACCAGGTCGTCGACCATGACCCCCAGATAGGCTTCGCTTCTGTCCAGGGTGAAAGGGGGCCTCTTGAGGATTCCGAGGGCGGCGTTGACGCCCGCCAGAAGGCCTTGGGCCGCCGCCTCTTCGTAACCGGAGGTCCCGTTGATCTGCCCGGCGAGGAAGAGGTTTTGGACGAGACGGGATTCGAGAGTCCTCTTGAGGGAATCCGGGCGGAAGGCGTCGTACTCTATGGCGTAAGCGGGCCTCAGGATCATGGCCTCCTCGAGGCCGGGGATCGTCTCCAGGAGTCTCTTCTGATGCTCCAGAGGAAGGGATGTTGAGAGGCCGTTGACGTAGACCTCTTCCGTCTGAACCCCTTCGGGTTCGAGGAAAAAGGTGTGGCTCTCCCGGTCGGGGAACTTGACGACCTTGTCTTCGAAGGAGGGACAGTAACGAGCCCCAATTCCGTCGATGTTCCCAGAGTAGAGGGCTGTCTCGGAGAGATTCTCCCGGACGAAACGGCGGGTCTCCGAGTTTGTTCTTCCCAAGGCGCAAACGATTCTGTTCTCGACCCGCTCGCTCCTCCAGGAGAAGGGAAGGGGAGGCTCGTCCCCGGGGTAGGGTTGAAAGCGGTCCCAGCGGATCGTCTCCCCCTTCAGCCTCATGGGGGTTCCGGTCTTGAGGCGGATTCTGGGCAGTCCCAGAGCGATCAGGTGGGAGGCGAGCTCCGTGGAGGCGGGTTCGTTGGCCCTTCCCGCCGGATAGTTGTGCCTGCCCACATGGATCCGTCCGTTGAGAAAGGTCCCCGTGGTGAGGATGACGCTCTTGGCCTTGAGGAAGGATCCGTCCAGGAGGCGAACGCCCACGACCCTTCCGGAGAGGATCTCGAGGGCGGCGACGACTCCTTGGTAGAGGTCCAGGCCGGGGGTCTTCTCGAGGAGAGAGCGGAGGAGGGAGCGGTAGAGGGCCTTGTCCGTCTGGGCCCGGGGAGCGCGGACGGCGAGGCCCTTACTCTCGTTCAGGGTCTTGAAGTGAATGCCCGCCCGATCCGCCATCCAACCCATGACCCCGCCGAGAGCGTCGATCTCCTTGACCAGTTGTCCCTTGGCCTGTCCTCCGATGGCGGGGTTACAGGACATCTGGGCGATGGTCTCCAGGTTCATGGTGACCAGAAGAACTCGAAGGCCGAGTTTTCTAGCGGCCCAGGCGGCCTCAATTCCCGCGTGACCGCCGCCGACAACGAGGACATCGCACTCGAAGAGGCTCATTTTCCTACACAGAAAGAGGAGAAAAGCTCTTCCAGAAGGTTTTCCGTCCCCGCCCGCCCCGTGAGGCGGTCGAGAGAGGACAAGGCGGAGCGGAGCTCTTCGGCGACGAACTCCTCACCGGCGTCCTCCTCGGCGAAGGCGATGGCCTTTCTCAGGGAGAGGGAGAGACTCTGCAGGCAGAAGCGTTGGCGACGGTTGAGAAAGAGTTCCTCCTCCCTCTCCGGGGAGCAGAGGAGGAGCTCCCGTTCCAGAAGGTCTCTGAGCAAGGGGAGGTTTGTCCCCTTCTTGGCGGAGAGAGAGACCGTTCCTATGGTTCCGGGGAAGAGCCTCTCCGCCTCTTCATCTGAAAAGGCCCTTCCCAGGTCGCTCTTGTTGAGGATGAGGACAACCCTCCGGTCCGAGAGGCTGGAGAAAATCTCTCGGTCCTGCGGAGAAGGGGGGAGGGAGGCGTCGACGACGAAGAGGAGGAGCTTATTCCCCTCCAAGAGGCCGAGGGTCTTGGCCATGCCCTCCTTTTCCAGAGGGCGGCTCTCCGAGGGGTCCAGCCCGGCCGTGTCGTAGAGGGTGATGGGGCGGCTTTTCACAAGAATCCTTTCGCTGAGATAGTCCCTGGTTGTTCCCGGCAGATCGCTGACCAGGGCCCTCTCTTTCAGGAGAAGGGCGTTGAGGAGAGAGGATTTTCCGACGTTGGTCCTGCCCAGAAGGACAACCTCCAGGCTCTCCGCCTCCGGGGCCAAGAGAGGAGAGGCCCGAAGGATCTCTTCGGCGGCTTGCAGGACCCCCTTGAGGGGGTCGAGGGGGAGAGGTGTCTGGAAGAGGCCGGGATCTTCGGGAAACTCCATTCGGGCCTCCACCCGAGCCGCGCAGGCCAGGAGATCCTCCCGGAGGGAGTCGAGCCTCTTGGAGAGCAAACCTTCGCTCTGCTGGAAGGCGGCCCGAAGCTCCCGAAGGGAGAGGGCCCGAACGATGGAATCGACCGCTTCGGCCTGAAGGAGGTCGAGCTTCCCGTTGAGAAAGGCGCGATAGGTGAACTCTCCAGGCAGAGCTGGGCGTGCCCCGAGGGAGAGAAGGGCCTCAAGGAGCTCGTCGACCAGGAGGGGGTTGCCGTGGAGGTGGAACTCAACGGTCTCTTCCCCTGTGAAGGAGTGGGGGGAGGGGAAGAGGAGGAGAAGGGCCCTATCCAGGAGGCGTCCCTCCTTGAAGAGGGAGGCCAGGCTTCTTGATCGGGAGAGGACCAGCCCCGGGGCTAGGCGCTTGGCCAGGGAAAAGGAGAGAGGACCGGAGAGCCGGACCACCGAGAGGGCCCCCCGTCCGGAGGGGGTCGCCAGGGAGACTATGGTGTCATCGTTGTGTGCTGTTGGAAGGGCGGACAATTTTCATCCTCTTGTAGTAACCGGTACCCTGGCTCTCAGAGAGGTACCCCCGATCGGAGGCGTATTGGTGGAGAACCTT
>JAMOAD010000054.1 GCA_023621955.1 Acidobacteriota bacterium | reverse complement strand
GTTCGTGTAGGTCAGCTCCGAATGGAGGGAAAAGCCGATCAGATCGAACTCCTTCAGGGGGGTTCGGCTCTCCAGGGAGAAGAGGGGGTGCCCCTCTTTGCGGAGGGCCGCCTCCAGGTCTTGGGCGGGAGCGTAGACCCGTTCCGCCGAAACCCCGGGGCGCCGGTTCAGGGCGTCGTAGAGGAGGGGCAGGCCCATGGTGCTCATCCCGACGGAGTAGAGGTCCGGGTAGGAGAGCAGAACCCTGTAGGGACGAGCGTCACCGCCAAGACGGGGGGGGACCACGTTTCTTTCGCCGCCCAGGTAGCGGGCGGCTTTCGCCGCCCAGGTAGCGGGCGGGGCTTTCGATTCTTTCCAGGAAGGTGAGGTTTGTCATTGTCCGGCGTACTTTTTCATATGGATTCCTTCGATGATTCCGATCATGATGAAGAGGGTGAGGAGGGAGGAGCCGCCGTAACTCATGAAGGGGAGAGTGATTCCGGCGACGGGTAGTTTCCCGATGCTGACCAGGACGTTGATCAGGAACTGGAAGAAGATCTGCCCCAGCAGGAGGGAGCCGAGAAGAAAACACTCCACGTCCTCAGTGCCCGAGGCGATCCCGTAGATCTGGGAGAAGAGGAAGAAGTAAGAGCCGAAGAGGAAGAGGATTCCCAGGAATCCAAACTCTTCCGCGTAGACCGAGAGGATGAAGTCGGTGTGCTGGGCCGGGAGGAAGCCCATCCCCTTCTGGGTCCCCTGGAGGTACCCCTTTCCCTTGAGCCCTCCGGAGCCGATGGTGATCTTCGACTGGATCGTGTGGTAGCCGTACTTCAGGGGGTCGCTTTCGGGGTGCATGAAGACCTTGACCCGCTCCTTCTGGTAATCCTTGAAGACAAAGTTCCACCCCAGGTAGGAGACGCCGACGATGGAGAGGACCAGAAGGAGGACCATCTCCTTCTTCAGGCCCAGGAGGATGAAGAGGGTGAGCAGGATGAAGGAGTAGGTGACGGCGGTGCCCATGTCCGGTTGGGCCATGATCAGCAGGACCGGAGCCCCCGTGATGGTCCCCAGACGCAGGATGTCCTTGAAGGAGAGAGTCTGGGAATCGTGGTCTCGAAAGACTCTGGCGATCAGGAGTATCACGATGATCTTGCCGAATTCGGAGGGTTGGATCCCCATTCCCCCGATTCCCACCCATGCCTTGGCTCCCGCGATTCGGGGGGAAAAGACGAGAAGGAAGAGGAGGGAGAGGAGGAAGAGGCCGTAGAGGTAGGGGGCGAAGGAGATCAGCCTGTGGGGGTCGATGCGGGAGACCAGCACGAAGAGGACCAAACCCAGGAGGAGGAAGAGGGCCTGCTTCTTGTAGTAGGAGGAGTGGTTGGCGGTGTGGATGGAGTAGAGCACCAACAGGCTGATGAGGGAGATCATCAACGTCCCGGAGAGGAGGGAGTAGTTGAAGTACTTCCAATAGGAGGATTCTTTAAGGTGTCTTCGCATGGTATCGGGAGAAGTAGAGTTCGAAGATTTTCTTGGCCACCGGGGCGGCGTTGCCTCCGCCGCTGCCGCTGTGCTCCAGCATGACCACCACCACGACTTCGGGGTCCTGTTTGGGGGCGAAACCGGTGAACCAGGCGTGGGTGGTCCACCTCTGGGCGCTCTTATCCTTGACCTTCTGCTGGAGGGTCTCCCGGCCGACGACCTGCACTGTGCCGGTCTTCCCGCAGATGTCCCTTCCTGGAATCTGGGCGGCCCGGGCCGTGCCCAGGGGGCCGTTGACCACCAGCCACATCCCTTCTACGACCTTATCGATGTTCTCCCGGTGGAAGGGAACGCTCCGGGGGGTGAGGTCGGGGTAGTAGGTCTTTCCCTCCTTCTCGGAGTACTTCAGGAGGTGGATAGGTGGGGCGGCGCCGCGGTTGGCGAGGATGGAGATCATCTGGGCGATCTGAACGGGGGTTACCAGAAGGGGGCCCTGGCCGATGGCGACGGAGATGGTCTCCCCGGCGAACCAGTCCAGGTTGTAGGCCTTCCTCTTCCACTCCCGGGAGGGGACCAGGCCGCTCTTCTCTCCGGCCAGATCGATTCCGGTCTTGCTCCCCAGCCCCAGCGCCTTGGCGCTCTTCTCGATCAGGTCGATCTCCATGCTCTTGCCCAGGGTGTAGAAGTAGATGTTGCAGGACTGCTCGATGGCGGTGTAGAGGTTGACGGTGCCGTGGCCGGCGGGGTTCCAACAGCGGAAGGTGGTGTTGTAGATCTCCTTGGAGCCAGAACAGAAGACGGTCTTCTCGTCGTCGGTGACGCCGTTCTCCAGACCCCCCAGGGCGATGACGAGCTTGAAGATGGAGCCCGGGGAGTAGAGTCCGGAGATCGCCTTGTTGATCAGGGGCTTGCTCGGGTCTCCGATGAGGCTCTCCCACTGTTGGGGGGTGAAGTAGGAGGCGAAGAGGTTGGGGTCGAAGAGGGTCGTGGAGACCAGGGAGAGGACCTCGCCGTTCTTCGGGTTCATGACGACCACCGACCCGGTCTGTTGGTTCTCCGTCAGAAGGGCCTCGATCTCACTCTGGAGCTCGATGTCCAGGGAGAGGTTGAGGCTCGCCCCCTGGGTGGGGGGATCGACCTCCAGGACCCTCTGCACGATCCCGACGCTGTCGACCAGGACCACCCTCTTGCCGTTGCGTCCCTGAAGAAGGTCGTCGTAGTATTTCTCCAGCCCGGCCTTCCCGATGAACTCTTCCGGAGCCAG
>JAMOAD010000160.1 GCA_023621955.1 Acidobacteriota bacterium | reverse complement strand
CCTGCCTCGATGAACCGTTTCAGGGCGCCCGGGAGGCTCTTGACCCGGAAGGGCTGAAGGTGGGTCAGGGCCCCTGCGGAGCTCTTGAAGACGGCGGGGGAGAGGGGGGCCGTCCGCTTCTGAGGGAGGAGGACCGCCTGGATTCCGAAGAAATGGCATGTTCTCAGAATCGCGCCCAGGTTCTGGGGGTCTTCGATCCCGTCCAGACCAACCACCAGTGAGAGCTTCGGGATGAGGGAGACCAGCTCCTCCTCGGTGTGGTAGGGGATCATGTTCAGCTCCGCCAGAATCCCCTGGGCCTTGGGGTAGCGGGAGAAGAGGGGAGAGGGGAAACGCTGGACCGGAACCCGGAGGTTCCTGGCCTCCTCGATCAGTTCGAGCACCTTGGGGGCCAGGCTGCTCTCGGGTTTGACCACAACCCGATGAACCCGTCCGGGGTTGGAGATGAGGAGTTCCCGAACCGGGTTGATACCGTAGACAACACTTTCTTGTTCGTTCATGAGATCACCCTGAGGTCAGTATAGATCGGCGCTTGGGCCGTGAAGAGAGAGAGTTTTAAGAAGAGGTGGAGGGCGGCGGCGGCGAGGTGGAGGGGAGGAAGGAGAAGGGGGGAGAGGTAGGCCGCGGGGCTCCAGAGAAAGACGAAGAGGAGGAAAACCCCCAGGTGAAGAAGGGCGTAGAGGCCGAAGAGAGCGTAAAGGCGGGGGAGCCCCCTGAGGAGTTTGCGGGAAGCCTCCAGTGCCGCCTTGAGGGGTCTCTTCTCTTCGGCGGTGGAGATCAGCCTCGCGCCGTCCGCCAGGGAGAGAAGAGGGGTCAGAAGGAGAAAGGGAGGAAGAAGGAGAAAGAGGGGGAGGAAGGGGGAGAGGGTAGGGTGGGAGAGGAGGGCCGACCCTAGGGTTTTCACCAGGACGAGGGAGAGGGAGAGGAGGAGGATGCCGGGGAGGATCATCAGAAGGAGGATGATGAGAAAGTTCTGGAAGAGTCTGCTCGGGGGAAGGTGAAAGCGGAAGAGGGAGTTTGAGAAGCGGCTGAGGATGAACTGAGAGGCGAAGAAGAAGAGGATGAGGAAGAGGAGGAAGAGGGAGAGGGCGAAGGGGAAGAGTCGGTTCTCATCCCTCAGGAGGAGAAGAAGGTCCAAGGAGCTGAAGAGCCCTCGGGGGGTGGAGAAGAGGGAAAAGGTGGGGGAGAGGGCGGACCGGAAGGAGAGGAAGAAGGAGAGATAGAGAAGGCCTTCCAGGGCGAGAAGGCGGAGGAAGAAGGGGAATCTTCGAAGAGTCGCCAAGAAGCCGAGAGTTCTCATAGTGTCTCCTATCCTAGAGGGGAAGAACGTTGAGCAGGGCCGTGAAGAGCCCCGCCAAGGAGGCGGCCCAGAAGGTGGAAATCTTCGACGGGGGAGGTTCCAGGAAGAAGAAGTTGTTCCTCCTGTCCCTGTCGAGGAGGATCTTTCCCTCGGGATCCACGATCACCCGGGCCAGAGGTGACGAGGAGGCGAAGGAGAACCGCTTTCCCTTTCCGGAACCGTCCCAGAGGAAGAATCTGCGGTTTCCGTCTGCAAAGAGCGCCGTCACGTTGACCGGGAGTTCCAGGGTTCCGAAACGGTAGAGGCTGATGAAGTTGTCGTAGAGCGTCCCGGAGCTCTTCTCCCCCTTCTTCGCCGGGGCCTTTCCCGGGGAGAACCCCGATTCGAACAGCCCTGAGGAGGGCCTTCGGGGGGCAGAGTAGACCCGATCCACCCGGTAGTCGACCCAACCGTTCTCCTGGACGGCGCCGGTCAGGAAGGAGGCCGCCCAGGCCCCCAGGGACTCCCCCATGTGGGCGATGAAATCCCTCCCCCGGGGGTGGGAGAAGCGGTAACGTTGATAGTACCCCCTCATGGCCTTCCAGAAAGGCTCTTCTCCGGCCAGATTCTTGAGTGTGAAGAGGACGAGGCCCATCCGCTGGTAGGAGTTGAAGGCGTAACTTCCCCCGTTGGAGAAGCGCCAGCTCGGTGTGTCGATGGGGTCCAGGAGGCTCTCCGAGTTCATGGAGAGGACCGCCGAATCCCGATCCCCTAGGAAGAGGGGACCCGCCCGGAAGAGGGAGCCCGGACCGTACCTTTCGTCCATCCCGACGATCTCGCAGAACTGGGTGAACCCTTCGTCCAACCAGGCCTGCTCGAACTCGTTCGAGCCGATCATCCCATAGAAATACTGGTGCATGAACTCGTGAAAGGCGACCATCTCCACCACCCTCCCCGTTAAGGGGCCGAGGAAGGAGGGAACACGGCCTCCCGTGATCAGCGTGGGGTACTCCATCCCGGCGCAGCCGGAGGCTTCCGGAGGAGGGTCGACGACCGGAACACGGCCTCCCGTGATCAGCGTGGGGTACTCCATCCCGGCGCAGCCGGAGGCTTCCGGAGGAGGGTCGACGACCGTGAAGGTCGTGTAGGGGTAGGGGCCGAAGCGTCGGGCCGAGAACTCCAAACCCCAGGAGAGGGCGTCCATATACTTCTCCCGGGCCCATCTCTCGTTGTTGTAGGTGTAGAGAAGAACCTCCGTGTCCACCCCCAGGGAGGGGAGGCGAACCCGTTTTCGGAAGACCCGGAAGCGGGGGTAGACGGCCCAGGCGAAGTCATGAACCCTCTCCCCTCTCACCAGGAGGGTCTTTCTCTTCCCGCCGACCCGGGCACTCTGAAGAACACCCGTAGAGGCCAGAATATACTCCTGAGGGAGCGTGAGCTCCAGCGTGAAGTCTCCGAAGTCGGCGTAGAACTCCGAGTCCCGGTGGTACTGGTGGCAGTTCCATCGCCCCTCCTTCTCAAGCACTCCCAGCTTGGGAAACCATTGACCGAAGAAGAAGAAATCCTTCGCGTAACCCGCCCGGGAGCGGACGACGAAGCGGGGAAGCTTTGTCGTGAAATTGACGATGATCCTCGCCGTGGCGCCCGGGAGAACCGGCCTCTTCAGGGTAAGGGCGAGAACCGTCCGATCCCCCCTGTTCCCGTCGTCGGGTTGGACGAAGGCCCTCTTAGTTTCCGGCTCCCCGTCGACGGTCACTCCCCCCACCTCCACCCAACCGGGATCGTCGGGAGTAGCGAAGAGAGGACGGGACTTCACTCCGCCCGAGGACTCCCGAAAGAAGGTGGATTCATCGTTACGGAAGGCGTTCATGTAGAGGTGGAAGAGAAGCTCGCCGACCGGGGAGTTCGAGGTGTTCTTCCAGAGGATGGTCTCTTGCCCGGTAACCCTGTGGGACTCGGGAGAGAAGGAGACCCGGAAGGCGTAGTCCACCACCTTCTCATAGGGGCGCAGGGGCAGAGAGAAGAGAAAGAGGAACAGGAGCGAGGCGGTGGGTTTCATCTTTCCTCCTTATAAGAGGTGAGCGCCACACTCACTTATAGCGGAGAGAGGCGTTTCAATC
>JAMOAD010000218.1 GCA_023621955.1 Acidobacteriota bacterium | reverse complement strand
GACCGTTGCGGTTTTCCTTTTTCTATCCCTTTCCCTTCTCTGTCCGGCCGAGGAGATTCGAAAGTATACCAACAAGATCGGGATGGAGTTCTCCTACATCCCCCTTGGACAATTTGACATGGGTTCCACCTCTCCGGAAGCCGGATCCGACGAACAGCCCGTTCATAAGAGCACCATCACGAAGGGCTTCTGGATGGCGAAGCATGAAGTCAGTCAAGGCCTATGGAAGCAGGTTATGGGAACGAACCCTTCAGAGAACAAGAAGGGTGATGACTATCCCGTGGAGAACGTCTCCTGGAAAGACGCTCAAAAGTTTCTCAAGAAGCTCGGCTCCATGACGGGAGAGAAGTACCGCCTTCCCACCGAAGCGGAGTGGGAGTTCGCCGCCCGGGCCGGTTCCACCCAGGAGAGGCCAGATAGTGTCGAGGACCAGGCATGGTTCTACCACAACTCCGAGAAGAGTACCCATCCGATTGGGACAAAGGCTCCCAACTTCTGGGGCCTCTTCGACATGCTCGGCAACGTCATGGAGTGGTGCTCGGATTGGTACGGCCCCTACGGCAACGAAGCCTCCATGGACTCTCAAGGACCCTCCTCAGGAAGCGGCAAGGTGACCAGGGGTGGCTCTTTCCGGCATGGGCTCAAGTACATCCGCTACGCTGCCCGGAGTTTCAGCGAGGCCGAGAGCTTCTCCTTCGATTTGGGGCTTCGGGTCTGTAAGGATCAGTAACGCCTGGGATTACCGGTTCCTCCAGGAGCCTTTGGGAAGTTCTTGTCGTGAAGGTAAGGCCTTTTGAGCGTGGAAGCGGTGGAATGAGGCTACTTCTGGCTGGTCAGGCAGGAGGTCCACTCCTCGCCGCAGAGGAGACGGGCCCCTTGGGCGAAATCCCTGGCCGACATGGCCTTCTTGCACTCGGGTTTGACTTGCGTGATTCTGAGCAGGGTTCCCTGAGCGCAGGAGAGGAGGATTCCCCTCTTGTCGGTTCCCACGACCCTTGAGGGGGGGAGGCCGCTTCTCTCGGTCTCCTCCAGAAGCTCGCTGTTGGTCAGCTGGAGCCTCTTGCCCCTAAAGAGGGTGTAGACCGAGGGCCAGGGGGTGAAGGCCCGAATCCTCCTGTGCAGTTGAAGAGCCGTCCAGAGAGGGGAGAGGAGCCCCTCCTCCCTGCCGATCTTCCCGCAGAGGGTGATTCCTTCCCCGGGCTGTTCCACCGGGGAGAGGTTCTCGATCCTGTCGACCACCGAGAGAGTCTCTTCCGCGCCGATTTCGGCCAGGCCGATCCTCAGCTCTTCGGCGAAGTCGTTCCTCCCCAGCGGGAGGCTTCTCCTACAGAAGAGAGGGCCCGCGTCCAACTCCTTGACCAACCTCATGACGGTGATCCCCGTCTCGGCGTCGCCGTTCAGAACGGCGCTCTCCACGGGGGAGGCTCCACGCCAGCGGGGAAGGAGGGAGAAGTGGAGGTTCAGGGTTCCCCACCTGGGGTGGTCGAGAAGGGAGGTGGGGATCATCTTACCGTAAGAGACGACGACACCTATGTCAAGCTCTTCGTCCAGGTAGAGGCGGCGGAACTCCTCGTCCAGCCTCTCCGGGGTGAAAACTCTGGGGATTCCCAGGGAGAGGGCGACCTCCTTGACCGGGGAGGGCGTGAGGCGGCAACCGCGGCCGCAGGGCTTGTCGGGGGAGGTGACGACGGAGAGAATCCGGTGGTGGGAGGCCAGGGTCATCAGCGCGGGAACCGCGTCGACCGAGCTCCCCCAGAAGGAGACCCGCTTCACCAATGCTCCTCAAGCCGTTTCTTCTTGAGCTTCTTGTAGAGGAAAGACCTCTTGAGGGGGGAGAGGCGGTCGAGGAAAAGGTTCCCGATGAGGTGATCGTACTCGTGTTGCAGAACCCTAGCCAAGTAGCCCTCGGCTTCGATCTGCGCGGGGTTGCCGTCCAGATCGGTTCCCCGGAAGATGACCCGAGCCGCCCGCTTGACCGGTTCCGTGACCCCGGGGACGCTGATGCACCCTTCCTCCTCTGTGGCGGAGCCGACGGTGGAGACGGGTTCCGGGTTGATAAGGATCAGACGGCCCGAGTTCACTTGGCTGAGCGCCAGGTCGACGATGAAAAATTTTTGGGAGATACCGACCTGGTTGGCCGCCAAACCGACACCTTTGTTGACGTACATGGTGTAGAACATCTTGGCGATTATCTCCTTCAAGGCTCCGTCGATATCGGTCACCAAGGGTGTCGGTATTCGGAGGACTTCGTCGCCGACTCTGCTGATCTTCAAGTTCTCTTGGATCGGTTCCAGGGTCTTGGCGAAGGGAAGGATCATCGTGCTCATCTTAACCTCGCAGGGAATCCATTCTATATCAGGGGGAGGTCAAAGTCAAACCCGCTTCTTGAGGAGTGTCGCCAAGGCGGCGCTC
>JAMOAD010000099.1 GCA_023621955.1 Acidobacteriota bacterium | reverse complement strand
TTTCTTTTTTCTTACCTTTTTTCCGGTTTTGATACGATACGAAGGGTGTTGAAAATATCCACGAAAGGGAGGAAGAGATGGCCGACGACAGAGACGAAAGGAAGGTGAAAACCAAGGGAGAGTACCTCACTCTCGGCGCAGGCATGGGGGTGGCGTTAGGGGCGGGCCTTGGCGCGGCCATTGATAACGTCGCCATAGGTGCCCTCATCGGCGCCGCTGTAGGGCCGCTGGTGGGTCTTGCCTTCGCGCATCAACAGGAGAAGAAGGAGAAAGCCGACTAACAGAGCGGCACCCTCCGGCGCGAACGCACCGTTGATAGCCACTTACCGGTCTTTTCAAGACGAAGATTCAGAGGCCCGATTCGAAAGCCAACGGAATCCGTTGAGAGGTGTGGTGCGTTTGTGTCAAGATTCTTTCGCGCCTGGGTTAAAACACGCGTTTCGGCCTGGCAAGGGGATGGGAACAATTCGTTTCCGCCGTGGTGATCCCAAAGGGGCTTAGGGAGCACCCAGGGCTCTGGGGGACTCCCACTCTTCCAGATCTTCGGCAAGACTCTCCAATTGGACCTCTTTCGCCATCCTTCCCGGCAAAGGAAGAACGTTCCCATCCTGCCCTGTGGAAAAAGGGAGAATCTCTCCTCCCTTCCCCCCTTGATCTTCCCCTCCCGATGGGTTATAATTCTCTCTTGTGCGCCCGTAGCTCAACTGGATAGAGCGCTTGACTACGAATCAAAAGGTTGGGTGTTCGAATCACCCCGGGCGCATTTTTTATTATTTCAAATATTTGTTGACGCACCTCTCTTTTTAGTGCACCATTGCATCAGTGCTTATACACCATTAAGGGAGGTTTTGCATGAACAAAGCGGAACTCGTAGCCGCCGTAGCCCAGCAAGCCGAAATCTCCAAAGTCCAAGCCGGCAAGGTCGTAGCGTCCTTTCTGGAGGGAGTTACCCACTCTTTAAAGAGTGACGTCTCCGTCACATTGGTGGGCTTTGGAACCTTCAAGGTTATCAAAAGAAAAGCCCGGAAAGGTATCAACCCCCGGACTAAAAAGGCCATCAACATCAAGGCTTCCAAGGCGCCCCGCTTCGTAGCCGGAAAGAAGCTGAAAGAAGCTGTCGCCAAAAAGTAAGGGAGTTTATTTCTTACAAAAGGCTTCCTCCCTCCATAGAGGAAGCCTTTTTTATTTCTTTCCCCACTCCTGGAGCAACCTCTCCAAAGCCTGCTGGGAGAGTGCACCCGTTTGCCTCCCCTCAACATTTCCCCCTCTGAAGAAGAGGATCGTCGGAACGGAAGCCACACCAAAGCGCTCCGCAAGGCCCATCTCCTGATCGATGTTGACCTTACCCACCCGCAGTTCCGGATGGCCCGCCGCCAGAGCCTCCATGACCGGAGCCATGGCACGGCAGGGGGCGCACCAGGGAGCGTAGAAATCGACGACCAGAGGCTTTGGATCTCCCAACAAGAACCCTTCGAAGACAGAGCCGTTCAAATCCGTCAGACCGGGCTTCAGGAGGGGGGTCTTACAGAACCCGCAAACCGGAACCCTCCCCTCGCCCTCTCCGGCCACCCTGTTCCTCTTCCCGCAACCCGGACAAACCACAACCTTCGTCTCCATGGTCCCCTCCTCTCCCCCAGTTTAGCACACACCGGCTTCTCTTTTCCCAGGTTGAAAAGAAAGGGCGGCTGTGTTAAGATCACTGCCTTGACAGGAACCGAGATGAACGGATACATGGAAGAGGCCCTGAAAGAAGCCGTGCTCGCCGAAGCCGAGGGAGAGATCCCCGTCGGCGGCGTCGCCGTGATGGAGGGGCTCGTGGTGGCCCGTGGTCATAACAGGACCATCGGGGAGAAAGATCCCACGGCCCATGCGGAGATCCAGCTTCTCAGAGAGGTGGCCCGGAACTTCGGCAACCATCGTCTCAACGAGCTGGAGATCTACGTTACCAAGGAGCCTTGCATCATGTGCATAGGGGCTCTGGTTCAGGCTCGTGTCAAGAAGGTCGCCTTCGGAGCCTACGATGCTCTCCGGGGCGGCGTGGACATCTACCTCCGCTATTCGGAGAAGTTTAACCACCGGATAGTCTTTGAACCGGAGGTGGAGATGGAGCGCTGTGAAGCGCTTCTGACAGAGTTCTTTCATAAGCGGAGAGGTACCGAAGCGGTCGTAACGGGGTCGACTCGAAATCGATTTTCCGGCTAATAACCGGGACGGGGGTTCGAATCCCTCCCTCTCCGCCAATTCCCCCAAAAAGGGGGTTTAGCGGACCGTTTTTCTGTGGTACAATCGTCTCTGGTTTTGGAGAGGTGTCCGAGTGGCTGAAGGAGCACGCTTGGAAAGCGTGTGTACTCTAACGGGTACCGTGGGTTCAAATCCCACCCTCTCCGCCATCCCCTTTCCCCACCCCTGACAGATTTTC
>JAMOAD010000361.1 GCA_023621955.1 Acidobacteriota bacterium | reverse complement strand
GGGGGTCCCGAAGACCGCCGCGAAGCCGGCGCTCACTCCGCAGAGGGTCAGTTTCTTGAGATCCCTTGGGGAGAGCTTGAGTATCCTTCCGACCCAGAAGCCGACGGTTCCCCCCATGTCGGCGGCGGGGGCCTCCTTCCCCGCGGAGCCTCCGGAGGCGATGGTGAGGATGGAGAGGAAAAAGACCTTGGGAATCGAGAGGAGGGGGAGGGGAGAACCTCTATGGAGAAAGGCAACCAGCTTGTCCGTGGAATCCGCCGCCTCTCGGGGGAGAAACTTCCCCAGGAGGAACGCGTTCAGGGCCAACGCCGGGGGGAGGAGGAGAAGGGCGAAGGAGATGTTCCCGATGAAGGAGGAGGTCTTTTCCAGAAGGAAGAGAAAGAGTGAGACCAGGCCGCCTGTGGAGAGGCCGACCACGGAGGAGAGAAGAGACCATTTGAGAACGCTGAGAAAGAGGATACTCTCCTCCGAAAATTTTGAAGAGAAGCGGAACACGGAAGGAAACTCTCCAGAAGGGTTACTCGATGACCACCGCGGTTCCCGAGGCGGAGACCATCAGCATGGACCCGTTGGCCCCGACGGTTTCGTAGTCCAGGTCGACGGCGACGACGGCGTTGGCGCCCATGGCGCTGGCCCGATTCTGAAGTTCCTGGAGGGCTATCTCCTTCGCCCTCTGGAGCTCATTTTCGTAGGCGGCGGAACGTCCTCCCACGATGTCCCGGATTCCGGCGAAGAGATCTTTGAAGATGTTGGCCCCCATGATGGCTTCCCCTGTGACGATACCGATGTAGCGGGTGATTCGGTGCCCCTCTAACTGGTTGGTGGTGACGACGATCATTTTGACCTCCTTCTTTTTAACACCAGTATAACCGAAACTTCAGGATAGGGCCAGATCCGTAACGGAGGTGGCGAAGTGTGATAAACTTTCTGCAAGGAGATCATCGAGGTGAACGAAGATTGGAGAGAGGTTCCGGACGGTTCCGGAGCGGGGGCGATCGCCTTGGTCTGCTCGTCGGGGGGACACCTTAGGGAGCTCTACGCCCTCCGTTCCTCTTGGGCGGGGAGAAAACACTTCTGGGTGACCTTTCCAACCCCCGACGCGGTGGGCCTCTTGAGCGGCGAAACCTCTCTCTGGGCCTTCCACCCGACAAACCGAAGTCTCTTCAACCTGGTAAGAAACACCTTCCTGGCCCTTCGTATTCTTCGCCGGGAACGTCCCGCCCTGGTCGTCTCCACCGGGGCCGGAGTAGGGGTTCCCTTCCTCCTAGTCGCCAAGATTTTCGGGATCCCGACCCTCTTCATTGAGAGCCTGACCAGGGTCAAAGACCTCTCTCTGACGGGGAGGCTGGTCTACCCCTGGGTCGACCGTTTTCTGGTCCAATGGGAGGAGCTTGCGGCCCTCTACCCGAAGGCCCTTTTTCGAGGAAGGGTTCTGTGATTTTCCTTACCGTGGGAAGCGAACGCTTCCCTTTCGACCGTTTGGTTCGAGGTGTGGATGAATGGGCGGGAAGCGGAAGCCTCTCCCTCCCCCTCTTCGGCCAGATCGGGACCTCCCTCTACGAGCCCCGCCACTTCCCCTGGGTGCGGACTCTTCCCTACCGGGAGATGGACGAGAGGATCCGCCTCTCCGGTTGCGTGATCTGTCACGGTGGGGTGGGGACTCTCCTCCAGGCCCTCTCCTACGGGAAGGGGGTCGTCGCCCTTGCCCGGGAGAGTCGATGGAAGGAGCATCTAGACGACCATCAGAGGGAGCTTCTCGAAAGGCTTCAGGGCACTCCTGGGCTCACGGTGCTTCCCTCCTTGGAGGGCCTTGCCGAGGCCGTGATCGGTGCCCTGGAAGGCTCTCGGGGAGAGGTTCCTCCCCCTTCTCCGCAGAGGGCCTCCCTGGTCGAGTACCTCTCCAGGGTGGTGGGAGGGCGAGAGTGAGGGGACTCGGAACTCTGCCCCTCTTCTCCGAAGAGGTTCAGAGGGCGGCGGCAAACTCGGGTTGGCTCCTGGCGGACCGCCTCGTCCGTGGAGGGGGTTCCCTAGTGCTGATGGTCCTGATCGGCCGGTGGCTTGGTCCCCGGAGCTTTGGCCTCTACTCTTACGCCCTGGCCATGACGGCGCTCTTCTCTCCCATCGCCGCCTTGGGCCTAGAGGGGATCGTCGTCCGTAACCTTGTCCTGAACCCGGAAAAGAGCGGAAAAACCTTGACCGAGGCTCTCTTCCTGCGGATTCTGGGAGGCTTGACCGCCCTGGCCCTCCTCTTTCCGACTCTCCTCCTGCAGAGGGGCGAGAGGAGGGAGGCCCTGGCGATCGTCCTTCTCCTGGGGGGAGCCTACCTCTTTCAGGCCTGGGATGTTCTGGACCACTGGTTCCAGTCCCGGGTCCAATCCCGGTACGCCGCCTGGGTGAGGATGCCCGTCTTCCTCCTGGGG
>JAMOAD010000326.1 GCA_023621955.1 Acidobacteriota bacterium | reverse complement strand
CCTCTCGGCGTGAAAGAGCCGAGCCTTCATCTCGATCTTTTCGGTGATATCCTCTCCCTGAATAACAACCATGGCCCCCTTTTCGCGGGGAACCTTGAAGAGAACCATTCTGAGCGTCTTCTCCACATGCTCTCTGCCCGTGTAGGAGAAGCTTTCCAGAAAGAGGGGGGAACCGGAGAGCAAGACGGTGAAATACTCCTCTTTCAACTCCTGCAGGATCGGGAAGAGTTCAAAGAGCTTGTTCCCAACCGCTTCCCTCTCGGTAATTCCCAGAAGCAGTTCCGCCGCCGTGTTGAGGCTGATGATCCTCCCCTCTTCGTCTGCGCTCAAGATAATGGAAGGCGATTGGGAGAGAATGCTCTCGAAGAACCTCTTTAAGTTTGTGAGACTCTCCCTCTGATGGGTGAGGGATTCAACCATACCGTTGAAGAAAGTCGCCAGTTCACCGATCTCGTCTTTGGAATCGATCTTGACCCTAACCGAATAGTCCCCTTGAGCGATTCTCTCGGTCCCGTCCCTGAGAATCTTGATAGGCCGAACAAGGTTCTGCCCCCAGACGATGCTGACAAGGAAGACGGCCAGGAGAACAAGAAGAGAGGTAAGGATAATGTTCTTGATGCTTACCCGCTGGGCGACGAGTCTCTCTTGGAGGTTTACCGCCACGGCGATGGTACCGACGATTCTGTCGGAAGGGTCTCTAACGGTAAGGGAACGAACGATGAAGTTCTCCCCCTTCAGTTCAAGCTCTTTGGCATGGAACAGGGTAGTCAGCCCACGCCCGTCCGGCCTCATACGCCTTCCGTCTCCAGATTCCATAGTGGAGGCTACCGATGCCCCCGCAGGGTTGAAGACGAAGAGTTCGCTCTGGGTCTTCTCCTTCAGCGTGTCGACGAAGAGATCGTCCACAACCCTCTCGAAGACGATGTGCCCCCGTAGGTTGAAGCTGTCGGGGTCGAGGACGGGGATGCGGGAAATCATGACGATCTGACCGCCTGCGGAAAAGATCCCGGACTCCCTCTGGAGAGGGTCCTTTGCCGGATCAAAGGGGGAGAGACCCTTGAGAGAACTCCAGGGAAGGGCGGCGGGACCGTTCTCCCTCAGGGCGATAGGGTTCATCCTTTCGTCCAGAATCCTCACCACCGCCTCTCCAAAGAAGATACTCTTGAACGAGAGAACCAGGTCGAGCTGTCGAGGATCTCCCATGGCCTTCATCAGCTCTTCCAACTCGGAGGTGAAGATCGCTTTTCTGTTGATCTCTCCCAGGCTGTCGTAGAAGAGGCTCTCCGTCATCCGCGCCGCGCCTTCGACCTCCTCCTGGGCGATCTTGAGAAACCGCCGGTTAATGGAGTTAACGGCGAAGTAGGTAGCCGTCACGACCGAAAGGGTCGCGATCATAAATAACGAGAGGAACAACCTTTGTCGAAGGCTCATTGTCTCCTCAGTGAAGAGTAGTTCAGCTTCCCTAAGGGAGGCCTTTCTTCGAAGAGAACTCTCCGGTTGTAGAGCCAGATCGCCTTGTCCTGAAAGAGCGGAATAGCGAGGGCTTCGCTCTGAAAGATTACCGCAAGGTCGTGGTAGATCTTGATCCTCTTCACCGTGTCCATCTCCTTACGTGCGCTCTGCAAGCGCTCCCAGAGTTTCGCTCTCATTGGAACCGCCGAGAGGTTGGCAAAGGCGTTGGCCTGAAAGATCTCTCGGGAGAGAAGGGGAGTGAAGATACTGTCAGGATCGGGATAATCGGAAACCCAGCCCGAAACGGTCAAATCGTAGTCTCCCTTCATCAACGCCTGGGTATAATCGTCTATGCTCAGCCTCTGGACCTTTAAAGTAATCCCCGCTTTCTTCAGGCCCTTGCCGTAGAGCGTACAGGTTTGAAGAATCAGGTCATCGTCTTGGTAGAGGATCATCTTCAAGGTGATCCCCTTGGTGTATCCTTCTCTCTTAAGGTACTTCACCGCCTCCTTCTCGGAGTAGGAGTATCCCTTCAGGCCGGAATCATGACCCTCCATTCCTACGGGGATCATAGAGGTGATCGGAAGAACCGTGTCCTGGTAGGTATAGGTAAGAGTCTTGGGATTCCAAAGGTGCCAGAGAGCGAGTCGGACACCCTTCTTGTTCAACGGCGCCTTTTCCATGTTCATCGCGATGAAGTTCACAGAAAAGAGAGGGTAGTCTGCGAACCGAACCCAGCTGATTCCCTTCAAGGCGGCAAGCCGGGAGAGAGAGTAGGAGGAAATCATGTCCAACGCCCCCTCCCGGAAGAGCCTCTCCATCTTCCCATACCTCGGTTCCAAGACCGTCTTCAACTCCCCAACCGGAGACTTCCCTCTCCAATAGCGGCCATAGGCTTCAAGAGAGACTCCCATCCCCTTCTTCCACTCCTTCAGCCTGTAGGGTCCCGTTCCCACGGGGTTGAGGCCAAACTTCTCCCTATACTTCTTCACGGCGGTCGGAGAGACGATGGCGGCCCCATCGAAAGAAAGGGCTGACAGGAAGGGGGCGAAAGGCTCCTGAAAGAGAAAGAGCACCCTCTCTTCGCTCAACTTCTTCACCTCCCTCAGAGAGGGGAAGATCTCTTGGAAGAGAGCGTTTGTCACTCGGCCGAAGGGGAACCGGGGATCGAGGTGTCTTTGAAAGGAGAAGACCACCGCATCGGAGTTGAAGGGCGTTCCGTCTTGGAAGAAGACCCCCTTCCTCAGCTGGAGGACCCACTCCTTTCCATCGGTGGAGTGGCGCCAGGAGACGGCGAGAGAGGGCTCAACCCTCGATGTTGCAGGGTTATACACGGTCAAGGTGTCGAAAAGGTTGTGAACCGCCTCAAGAGAGGCGTTGTCCATAGCCAGGGCGGGGTCCAGGGTCAACGGCTCCATAACGACACCGATGGAAACGACCGGCTCGGACCCAAAGAGAGAAAAAGACAATACAAACAAAACTATGAGAAGGGTGATCTTCTCGATTCTCACCGATAAGTCTCCTTGATGATCCGGTTCAAGACCAAACTATAAAGAGGGCTGAAGCCCAATCCCTTGACATCCCGTCGATGGACCACTGCCACTCTGGGGTGAAAGAGGGAGATCATCCAGAGCTGGGTCAATAGCCTCTCTTGGACCTGACAGTAGAGGGCCGCCCTCTCTGAGGGGGCAACGGTAGCGGCGGCCTTTGTCAAGATCGTTTCCAAAAGCGGGTCTCTCCCATCGAAGAGGGGAAGCCAGGGAGCCAAAAAGAGGTGAGGGTCCCCCCCTGAAACCCAGCCTATGAAGGAGAGGTCGTACTCTCCTTTCTTCATCACACGTTGAAGCTCTGTCGTAGGAAGAACCTTGACATTGATCCTCAGGCCTATTCCCTTCGCTGTTCTGGCAAGCCTGTTCGCCAAAGTCTCAAGGCCGATCTGCCCTTGGGGGACTAGAAGGGTCAGATCCGAGGGAAACCTCCCGCCTCCTCTCTGGAAGAGCTCCTTGGATTTCGACGGATCGAAAGGATAATCCTTCAAGGTTCGACAGTAGGCCCAATGGTAGTCCACAACCGGGGAGGTTGCCGGTTTGGCCAGATCCCGGAAGGCCTCCTTCACCATGTTCGGCTTGTCGAAGAGGTAGGCCATCGCTCGGCGGGATTCCAGCTTCTGCCAGAGAGGCTTCTTCAAGTTGAAGACGATTCCCCAGGTCCCAAAGATGGGGAAGGTATCGACCTGGAGGTCCGGGAAAACCGTCAGCTCCTCCCACTCCCTGGCGGAACGGATAATTGAGGCATCCCCGGTGCCGTTCTTCATCTGCAGAATCCGCCAGAGAGGCTGAGGAACGACCTTAAAGACGACCTTCTCCACCTTAGGGGCTCCGTTCCAATAGCGGGGGTTTTTGAGCAGGACAACGTTCTCTCCCACGCTCCTATGGCTGTACCGGTAGGGTCCGGTGCCGATCGGCTGGAAAGGGACTCGCTCATAGCTTCCCACCGGGATGACGAAGGAAGAGGCTTCGGCAAGGGTCGAAAGGAAAGGCGCAAAAGTCTTGTTCAGGAGGATTTCGATCCGATAGCGGTCCAAGGCCTTGATTGAGGCGATATAACCCTGGAGGGAGGCCCATTGCGAAGAGGGCACCTTTCCCCCAGGCCGTCGCTGTTGAAAGGTGTAGAGTACCGCCGACGAATCGACCTCACGACCGTCGTGGAAGTAGACCCCCTTCCTGAGGAAGAAGACCCATCTCAGCCCTTGCGGATCGCTCTCCCACCTTTCGGCGAGGCAGGGTTCGGGGTTTAAGGACCCCACATCGTAGCGGACCAGGCCCTCAAAAATCGAGGAGACCACGTCGAGGGTCTCGACGTTTCCGACCTTTCCAGGATCCAAGGTAAAGATGTCCTTGGACTTTAAGATGGTTAAGACTTTCGGGTCCTGGGACGAGAGGGTTGGTTGAAACAGCAGACAAAGAAAAAAGAGCAAGAGTAGAGGCCCCTTTGTCATCTTCACTGCCCCCACTATAGCTTAAAGAGTCTCCCGTTTCAAGGATTTCGCCATGGAAGATTTGCTTTTTTCCCCAGGTTTCTTTACAATAGCCCGGGGCGAATGGCCCTGAGCGCGGGGGCATCCGCTCCCCTGCAGAGGAGGTAAAGAGTGACCACCAACTACGCCGTTATCGGCCTTCAATGGGGAGACGAAGGGAAAGGGAAAATCGTCGACCTTCTTTCCAAGGATCTCAAGGTTGCCGTCCGCTACCAGGGAGGCCACAACGCCGGGCACACGATCCTCTTCTCCGGCCGTAAGCTGGTTCTCCACCTCATCCCCTCCGGAGTCCTCCATCCCGATGTGACCGGCGTGATCGACCGGGGGGTCGTCGTCGACCCCGAGGCCTTCCTCCGGGAGAAAGAGGAGTTGGAGAAGGGCGGTCTCTCTTTGAAGGGAAGGCTCTTCCTCAGCAAAGACGCCCACATGATTCTCCCCTACCACAGCCTGGCCGACGGTCTTGGAGAAACCCTCAGAGGCTCTCTTCCCATCGGAACAACCAGACGGGGTATCGGCCCCTGTTACGAAGACAAGTTGGCCCGAAGAGGTGTCAAGCTCTCCACGCTCCTCGACCCCAAAGCCTTGAGAGAGGCTCTGGAAGCGGCCGTTTCCATGCGTAACCCCCTTCATAAGGGGCTGAACGCCCCCGCCATTGATATCGACAAGGAGATCGCGCGCTTGGAAGGGCTCGCAGAAGGAATCCGCCCCTTCATCGTCGACACCTTCGAACTGCTGGACAACTTCCAACGCCAGGGTCGCTCCCTCCTCTTCGAAGGGGCACAGGGGACGCTGTTGGACATCGACTTTGGAACCTACCCCTTCGTCTCCTCCTCCCACCCCTCTATCGGAGGAATCTTCACGGGAAGCTACTGCGACTACCACATCCCTCTGAAAGTGATCGGTCTTGTGAAGGCCTACACGACGAGGGTCGGGGAAGGCCCCTTCCCGACGGAAGAGATGGGTGAGACCGGAAAGACGCTCCAGGAGAGAGGTCATGAGTATGGGGCCACCACCGGCCGTCCCCGCCGCTGCGGCTGGCTCGATCTGGTCGCCCTCAAGTATGCGGTCAAGCTCAACGGAGTCTCCTCCATCGCCCTCACGAAGGTCGATGTTTTAGACTCCTTTGCCTCCATCCCGGTTTGCACCTCTTACCTTTACAAGGGAGAGCGGCTCTCCACTTTTCCCACGGAACCGTGGATTCTTGAGAAGCTCCGCCCGGAGTACACAGAACTAAGAGGCTGGCAGCAGCCCTCTTCAAGCCTGAGAAACGGAGATCCTCTCCCGGAAGCACTGAAGGAGTATATCGCCTTTCTGGAAGAGAAGCTGGAGGTCCCGGTCTCCCTTCTCTCGGTCGGTCCCGACAGGGAGGAGACCCTCAACCTGCGCCCCCTCGTCGGTTGATCGATGGGAGGAAGAAAATGGGGCCAGCATTTCTTCTGGAACCGGGGGCTGGCTGAAAAAATCGTCGACCTCATTCCGATCACTCCGGAGGATTATGTTTTGGAGATCGGCCCGGGTAAAGGGATCCTGACACGGTTTATCCTGAACCGCACCCCCCACTTGACGGCTCTCGAGATCGACCCTGAGTTGGCCGAAGGGCTCAGGGAGATGTTCCCTGGTCTCTCCCTGCTTCAGGGAGACTTTCTCGAACAGGATCTGTCCAACCTCCTTCCCCCGCGCTTCAAGGTCGTCAGCAACCTCCCCTACAAGATCTCCCGACCGACGCTGCAGAGGATTCTCCAATGGAGGGAATCCCTCCAGGAGGCTGTCCTGGTCGTCCAGAAAGAGCTCGCCGAGAGGGTCGTTCCCCACTCCACCTGTTACGAGGCCTCCCCTCTCTCCATCTCCCTTCACATCTTCTACCGGATGAGAATCGCTTTTCACCTCTCCCCGGGCAGTTTCAACCCTCCCCCCAAGGTCGACTCTTCGGCTTTGATCTTCCAGAAGAGGGATCTCCCCCTCTACTCCCCTGAGGATTTCCCCCACTTTTACTCCTTCCTTCAGAGACTCTTCAACCCAAGAAGGAAGAGTATCCGGAACAGGCTTGAGGAGAAGGAGCGTACTCCGGCGCTGGAGGCCGGGTTCGACCTTACGAAGAGGGCGGAGGAGCTCTCCGAAGAGAGGCTGATCTCCCTCTACAGGGCTATCTACGATCCGCCCAGAAGTTGAAAGCTTCCGAAGAAGACTCCCCCACCCCACTCCCTCGTAACCCAGCGAACCCTTCGCTCAGGCCAATAGGAGAGGGGAACGAGATCCTCCGGTTCCATGACCCCGTTGACGCCACGAACTCTCAGGGGAAGAAGTTTGGGAAGACCTCCCCGAGATTGAACTCTCCCGTAGAGGTCCCTCAAAGCCTCGGTTCCACCACCGACGATCACCCCCTCTCCCGACGGAAGGGGGTAGTTGCGTAGGAGAGTCTCCCTCTGCCCTTGGAGGAAGAGCCGGGAAAACTCCCCGAGCTCACGGTAACTCTCGACCTCCCTCCTGATGACACCCCCCTGAAAGAGACACCAGAGGGCCAGAAGGGGAAGCAGGAGGGCAAGGGAGGCCGGGCGCCTCTTCAACCACCACGCCGAAGCCAGAGCCAGAGTGCCGATCGCTCCCACCAGGGGGAAGAGGAGGTAGCGTCCTGAAAGTTTGGGAAAAAGGGAGAAGAAGAGGAGGGAGAGAAACCAGAGAGCGGGGAAGTAGAGACCTCCGGGACGCCTTCGAAGGAGGAGAAAGAGGCCGGAAAAGAGGAGAAGGGAGAGGAGAAGGGCGGACAAAGGGGAGAAGAAATAGGGCGGAAAGCCCAGGCTTCTCTGGAAGAGGAGGGAAAACTTCAGGGCAACCTCCTCCTTGTCTACGAAAGAGGAGTAGACTCCCCACCGGCCGAGCTGGATTCCCCACCTCAGGAGGAGGGGAATCAGAAGGGGGAAAAGGTAGAGCCTCACCGCCCTTCTTCCTCGAAAGGGGGGGAGAAGGGGAAGAGGAAGAAAGAGGAGGAGGGAGCTCTCCTTCATGAACAGAGCCCCCGTGGCCAGGAGGAAGAAAGGAAGGGGACGCTCCTTGACCGCACAGCCCACGGCGCAGAGGAAGAGCAGGAGGGAGAGGGGATAGACCAGCGCCGAGAGGTTCAGGAAGGACTCCGAAAGGTAGGGGTGGAAGAGGAAGAGGAGGAGGGAGAGTAGGATCGGGAGGGGGGGGATGCCGTAGAGGGTGGTAAGACGCCTGAAGAGCAAAACACCCAGAAGGGCCAAGACAAGGAGAGTGAAAATACGGAGAGGCACCGGTGAGAGAGAGCCTGAGAGAGAGGTGAAAAGTGTCAACAGGGAGAGGAAGAGGGGAGAAAAATCTCTCCCTTTGACACGGAGAATCTCGCTTGGATCGGATGGCACCAAGAGTGAACGGGAGAGCCACTCGAAGTCATCGGAGAAGTAGAAGTTGTAAACTCCCTTCCCGTAGAGGAAGAAAAGGATAAGGGAGAGGGCTATGAAAAGGAGCGAGAGACGAAGAGCGGATTCTTCCTTCATCGCCCCAGAAGGTTTATCAACCTTGGAGTAGGCCCTTTTCGTTGAGGTAGGAAACGATCATTTCCGCCTCCTCCTCCACCGTCAGCACGTCCGCGTCCAAAACGATCTCGGGCTGGAGGGGCTCCTCGTAGGGAGCGGTGACCCCGGTAAACTCGGCGATCTCCCCCCGTAAAGCCTTCGCGTAGAGGCCCTTGGGGTCGCGGTCCTTACAGGTATCGATGGAGGCCTTGACGAAAACCTCGATGAAACGTCCAGGTTCGAGGAGGCTGCGACCGAAGTCTCTGTCTTTCCGGTAGGGAGAGATGAAAGCGGTCAGTGTCACGACTCCGGAATCGGCGAAGAGTTTGCCTACCTCAGAGATTCTCCGGATGTTCTCTTCCCGGTCGGCGGGGGAAAACCCAAGGTCCTTGTTCAAACCATGACGGATGTTGTCACCGTCGAGAATGTAGGTCAACTTTCCCTGTTTGTGGAGTCGAGAGGCCACTTCGTTGGCAACCGTCGATTTCCCGCTGGCCGAGAGACCGGTGAACCAGATCAAGACCCCCTTCTGCCCCAGGAGGGACTCCCTCTCCTGCCTGCTCACTTTATGCTCATGCCAAACTACGTTTGTCGCTTTCGTCACCGTCATCGTTCCCTCCTGACAAGTAAAGGGAATACCATATCAGAGAGAGGATGGAAAATCAACCCTGATCAGGGCTTCAGAGAGCGAAGGAGCCTACGCAAGAGCCTGGCCGTTTCCACGACCCTGGGGCCGGGAATGACGGCCAGAGGATCGGTGACTACGCTCACCCTCCCCCTGTAAACCCCACCCTGAAAACGTTCCCAGTCCTGCATGAGTCTCTCGGGAGTGAGTCCCCTCTCCGACAGAGAGGGGGCCAGCTCGATGATCCTCTCAGGCTTCGACGTATAGAAGATCTCCTGGGAGACCCTCGCGTAGGTAAGGCCGCCGGTATAGACGTTCTCCCCCCCCGCAAGGTCCAGGAGTTCGGAGAGGAAGTCCCCCCTTCCGAGGATATAGAGGTTCTGAAAGGAACCGATCTCCCTGTCCACAACGACCAGGACCCTGAGGCGTCGAGGGACGCTCTTCTTTACCTCCCCCAATCCCCTTCGAATCCGATCGTTCAACCCCTTCGCCTCTTTCGTCCTTCCCAACAGGGCTCCTATCCCACCGATGGTCTCTTGGATATCCTGGAGAGTCTTATGGGCGAAGAAACGACACTCCAACTTATACCGGGAGCATATGTTCCGAGCCTTGACATCCTCTCGGTAGGCAAGAATCAGGTCGGGATGGAGGGAGAGGAGCACTTCGGTGTTGACGTTTTGAAAAACTCCAATCCGAGGGAGCCTCTTAACCTCTTCCGGGAACTGGGTGAAGGTGGGGACGCCGACGATTCTTCCCCCTTCTCCCAGGGCCGCCACCATCTCAGTGAGAGCGGGTGAGAGGGGAACCACCCTCTTGTAGAGAGGCGTAGAAGAGAGGAACGGGGAGAGGAGCAAGAGAAGGAGGAGACCTTTACAGGCTCTCATAGACGACCATGGCCACGGCACTCTCCTTCAGATGGGAGAGGGAGAGGTGCAGCCTCCCGGCGATAGGTTCGGGAAGAGAAAAGTGGGGGGCTCCTGTAGGGTCGTTGAGGACTTCGATCCTGTTCCAGGGGATCTTCAGCCCCGTGGCCTTGAAGAAGGCCTCTTTAGCGGCGAAACGGGCGGCGAAACGGGGAAAAGGATCCCTGCTTCTGAGGCAGAGCTCAATCTCCCGGGAAGAGAAGATTCTCTCCCGAAAGCCTTTACACCTCTCCAGAGAGCGCCGGAGCCTCTCGACTTCGATGACATCGACGCCCACTCCCTTGATCATGAACAATTTTACTCAAATCCTCCCCCCTCTTCAAGAGGAGGGAAAACTCTTTTTCCCCGCCCGGCTTTGTGCTATCTTTTTTACTAACCCAAACCAGCCCCCTTTAAGGAGAGACTATGAAAAGAGCCTTTGTGCTTTTCCTCTGTTTGACCTTCTTTCCTCTCTTCTCCGCCGCCCTCACGGGAGCGGAAAAGGAGAAGAGAGACAAGGCCTCCTACGTCGCGTCTCAACCTGACCCCGTCTTCATGAAGATGATCCAAGAGTGGAAGAAAAAGAGAGGGGAGAGCGGGAAGGTCGGCGAACCGGGAACAGAACCTTCGGAGATGCCCCCCCCAGGCGCCAGAAAGAGCTTTCGAATGGAGATGAAGGATGTGGTGAAACCTACGTCCCTGGAGTCTTTCAAACAAGTCTGGCACTTTCCTCCGGTCACCCAGGATCTGACCTCCACCTGCTGGTCTTTCTCCACCACATCCTTCCTGGAATCGGAAGTCGCCCGGCTCAACGGACAACACATCAAGCTCTCGGAGATGCACACGGTCTACTACGAGTTTCTTGAGAAGGTCCGCGAGTTCATCCGCACCAAAGGAAAAGCTTACTTCGGTGAAGGCTCCCAATCCGAGGCCGTCCTGAGAGAGTGGAAGAAGTACGGCGCCGTCCCCCTCTCGGTCTATCCGGGCCTTCCCGAGGGGGAGACCTTTCACAACCACTCCCTCCTCTTTCAGGAGCTCAACGATTTTCTCGCTTTCCTCAAGGAGAAGAACTTCTGGGATGAAGAAAGGGCCGTCGTCTACGCCAAATTTGTCCTGGACAAATACCTGGGGGTACCCCCGCAGAAGTTCACCTTCAACGGGAAGGAGTACACCCCTTTAACCTTTGTTTCAGACCTTCTCAAGATCAACCCCGACGATTACGTCGCCTTCATGTCCACCCTGTCGGTCCCCTACTACACCAAGGACGAATACAAAGTCCCCGACAACTGGTGGCACAGCAAGGAGTACCATAACGTTCCTCTAGAAGCGTTTTACGGCATCATCAAACGTTCTATCCAGCGCGGTTACTCCATCGCCATCGGCGGGGACACCTCGGAACCCGGAATCGTCGGTGACGAAGACATCGCCGTCGTTCCCACCTTCGACATTCCTGGCCCCTTCATCGATCAGTACAGCCGGGAGATGCGGTTTTCCAACCGAACCTCCACGGACGACCACGGGATTCATATCGTCGGTTACACGTCCCTGAACGGCACGGAGTGGTTCCTGATCAAAGATTCCGGTCGAGGCGGCCACAGAGGCCTCTTTAAAGGGTACATTTTTTACCGGGCCGACTACATCAAGTTGAAGATGCTCACCATCATGGTCCATAAGGACATGGCCTCCGACCTTCTCAAAAAGTTCCCCAAGCCCTGATATGAACAGTCGGCTTCGGCACTCCCTTCTTCTGTGGGAAAAGGCTCTCCCGGGCTTCAAGGTTAAGAGGGTTCGGGAGAACCTTCGCCGAACATCCTTGGTGGAAGGGGAGTTTCCCCTTCCCGGAGGGGGTTCCAGCTGCCGACTCCTTCGCCTCTTTCACCTCGGAAAGGGCCAAGAAGACGAGCTTTTTCGAGCCTCCTTCGCCTCATTCTTCACACCGGCTCCCCTTCCCAGAGTCTTGGAGATTCTCAAGCACTCCCCGGCAGGGCCCTCCGATGAACCTTACTACGTCTTCTCCTCCGGAGAGGAGTGGAAGAACCTGAGGGAGCTCTACGAGAAAGAGTCTCCCGCCCTCCCCGACGATCCTCTGACCCTTTTTTCCCCTTTGGTGGAGGCCCTCAAGGCCGTTCATCAAGCCGGGCGTTATCACGGTTCTCTCTCACTCCGTTCCCTCTGGTGGAGCCAGGGGGAGGGTCTCTACCTGGAGGGCGCCGGATTCCCCTTTCAACCGGAGAAGCCGCTGGTCGTCTTCCGTGAAGAGGGTGGCGGAGAACCCAGACCCATCCTCAT
>JAMOAD010000261.1 GCA_023621955.1 Acidobacteriota bacterium | reverse complement strand
TTGGCCACCGGAACGTTGATGTAGCAGTCCGCCTCGAGGGCCTCCTTGTAGAAGATCCAATCCCTCAAGGCCTTCCCCTGCTTGATGACGATGGGGACGAACTTGCGCTCCTCCACGTAGGGGATCGTCGCCCGTTTGTCGCCGAGAGATTCCACGGCCTCCTTGATCCCGCTGTTGAAGTAACACCTCCTCTCCTCGTTGCAGGAGCGATCGAAGACTTGGACCTTGGAGGCTCCCGCTTCGAGGGCCATCTTCACGAGGGTCTTCACCACCAGAGGATGGGTGTTGGCCCCCTGCTCCGGCGTCCTGTCCCATCCGATGTTCGGCTTGATCACAACCTTGTCGCCGGAATGAACGAACTTCTTCATCCCCCCCAGGGAGAGGAGGAGCCTTCTGGTGAGCTCTTCGTAGTTCTTCCCCTTCACGACGTTCACCGTGGGCGGCGTAGAAGCGGCAAAGGTCGGGTTGGAGAGGACCTCCAAGACCGGAGGCGCCGCCAAGGCCCCCGCTGTATAGAGAGAGAGTTGCCTCAAGAAATCCCTTCTGTCCATAAAGCCTCCTTCCTCTTTGCGGTTCTCTCCCCCGCCCTTGGGAGTGGGCTCAAAGGGAGTTCCCTCCGGGAGAGTCCGGAAAAGAGGTTCTTCTTTTTCTTACGCTCTTCCCCCGCTCTTGTTTCCTCGACTCTTCCACCCTTTTTTCAGAAGAACCGCGCCGGCCGGGCAGATCTCCTGACAACAGAAGCAACGGATGCACCTTTCCAGGTCCACTCGGAACTCCCCCTCCCCGACGATGGCCTGGGCGGGACAGATCTGCCGGCACCGGCCGCACCTTTCGCAGAGGGCCGCGTCGATCCAAGGCCTCCGCTCCCGCAGGCCCAGGTAGAGACGGGCGAACCAGAGGGGAACCCTTCTCTCCCCGGAGAGGGTCTTCGGGAGGAGGAACCCCTGGAACCTTTCCGGGCCGGGCCTCTCCCCCAGGAGCTCGTACCCCCCCGGATCGACCAGCCCCATCCGTTCGGCGGCCTGGAGGGTAGGAAGCCTCTTCGCGGGGAGACCGAGGAGGGAGGCGACATAGGCGTCCAAGGCGATTCCATCGGGAGACCCCGCCAGGAAGCCGGTATTTCGGGGCGTGCCGTTGGAGGGTCCCTCCCCCTCCATGGAGACGATCCCGTCCAGGAGGGAGAAGGCCGGGTTCACCATCCGGTAGATGCCCACCAAGACCATGGCGAAGAGAAGGTCGTCCCTGTGGGTCTTGAGGTGCCACTCCCCCTTCAACTTCCCCGGGACAACCCCGAAGAGGTTTTTCACCGCCAGGGAGAGGACCATCTTGGTGTGGGTCTTGACCTTGGCCAGGTTGATGACCTTGTCGAACCTTCTCAGCTCCTGCGAGAGAAGGAGCCTCTGAAAGGGGGGGACCCCTCCCTCGAAGGGCTTGGGGTTGCCAAGCTCCAGAAGGGGAATCCCCAACTTCCGGGCGACCTCTTCGATCCCGCTCTCCCGGGCGATGGCCCGAAAACCGCCGAAGGGGGGAGAGTCGCCGATCTCAGGAATCCCCCCGACCGCCATGACCCCTCGGGCAACGGCCTCCACCACGGAGGGGTGGGTCGTGACGGCCCTCTCCGGAGCGGCCTGGGAGAGAAGGTTCACCTTCAGCAGAACCCTCTCCCCGGGAGAGACGAAGGCCGACCATCCTCCCCAGGGCTTCAGGAGCCTCGAAAGGGCCTCTGCCACCCCCTCGCTCCCGTAGTCAGGACAAAGGGCCGATGCGACCCAACTCTGGGGAGCCACGCCTCAGAGGGTCTTGAGCAGGTCGAAGAGCTCGTTGAGGTTGGGGAGCTGGCCAAGGTCGTAGACCTTGGCCCAGAGGACCCGTCCCTTCTCATCGATGAGGATGTTGGCCCTCTCGGAGAAGCCCTCCCTCTCCCGGAAGAGCCCCAGGGTTGCGGCGACCCCCCCGTGGGGCCAAAAATCGGCGAGCATGGAGAGCCTCTCCACCCCCAGCGTGGCCGCCCAGGCCGCCTTAGAGGGAACGGAATCGACGCTGAGCCCCAAGGGAACGACCCGGTATCCCTCAAACTCCTCGTACCGTTTCTCAAGATCCTTCATCTGCTGGGCGCAGACCTTGGTCCAGGCCAAGGGGTGAAACGATAGCAAGACCCGCTTCCCCCTGAGGTCGGAGAGGGTAACGCTCCCCTCCTTCTGGTCTTTGAGGGTGAAATCCTGCACCTCTTTCCCCTTCATCTCCTCTCTCAGTTCCATCCTCTCACCTCCAATGTTTTCTGAAGATCTCCCTTCGTCTTCTCCGAGAGACCCGCTTAGAGCGGCTCTCTCAGGCCAACGACGGGCACGTCGACTTTATAGACCGGGTAGATCCAGAGACCTTCCCACTCCTTCACCAGGACTCGGTCGAAGAAATTCCATGCCCCAAGCCCGTC
>JAMOAD010000365.1 GCA_023621955.1 Acidobacteriota bacterium | reverse complement strand
GGCGAAGCGACGAAGGGTTCCCGGTTCCCGAAGGGATGGTCTCCCTTCCGGTGGACTACTATACCGGACTGCCGGCGGGGCCGAACTGCAAGAAAGTCATCGACGAGCTCTTCATCGCCGGAACTGAACCGACAACCCCCTGCTCGGATGCCGATCACCGTAAGGTCAGAGGCTATGCCGTCGAGGAGGGGGAGAGCCATGACGAACGGTGAGGGCTCCCGCGGAGGTCTCTTGCGCCGATCTTGACCGGGATGAAGGGCCTTTGGTCTTGGAAATTCACGGCGGTCGGGAGTGACAAACACTTTGCGAAAGGGGGGAAAACCCCTTGGGGAGGAAACAGTGGAAGATCGTTATGAGAAGTTCATTGCCACCATAAAGAGGGAGGTGCTTCCCGCCTTGGGCTGCACGGAACCGATCGCCGTCGCCTTGGCTTCGGCCCACGCCGCCAGGGCCTTGGGCGAACCTCCGGAGAGGCTTAGTGTCACCGTCAGTCCCAACATTCTTAAGAACGCTCTCGGCGTGGGAATCCCCGGCACGGGGATGACGGGGCTTCTCATCGCCTCGGCCCTGGGGGCCTTGGGGGGAGACTCTTCCCGGGGGCTTGAGGTGCTTCAAGGGCTCTCTCCGGAGAGGATTCAGGCGGCCAAGGAGTTCGTCCGGCAGGAGAGGGTCGAAGTCGAGAAGCGGGAGGATGAGGGCAAACTCTTCATCGATGTGACCGCCTACGGGAAGAGCCATCAGGGACGAAGCGTCATCAGAAACACCCACACTTCCGTCGTCCTCGTCGAGAGGGACGGTAAAGTCCTGGAGAGCCGCGAGGCGGTCGAGGGAAAGGAGGGGGAGGAGGAAGAGCGCGTCGCGGTTCCCATGACCGTGGAAGAGATCTTCCGCTTCGCCACCGAGGTCCCTCTGGAAAAGATCGCCTTCCTCGAAGAGGGGGCGAGGCTGAACAGCCACATCGCCCAGGAGGGCCTGAAGGGGTCTTACGGCTTGAAGGTGGGCAAGACCCTCTGGGAGAACCGTGGACTCTCCCTCATGGGCGAGAGCCTCTCCCTGAGGGCAATAGCCAGAACCTCCGCCGCCGCTGACGCCCGGATGGCCGGGTGCTCTCTTCCTGTGATGAGCAACTCCGGGAGCGGAAACCAAGGGTTGACCGTGGCCCTCCCGATCCTCTCGGTGGTCGAGGACCTTGGGCTCTCCCGGGAAAAGCTCCTCCGGGCCTTGGCCCTGGGGCATCTTACGGCGATCCACCTGAAGAGCTACGTCGGCCGGCTCTCAGCCCTCTGTGGAGCCTTTCTCGCCGCCATCGGCGCCGGCGCGGGGATCACCTGGCTCCTGGGAGGGGGTTACCCCCACGTGGCCGCCACGATCAAGAATATGGTCGGAGGTTTGGCGGGGATGATCTGCGACGGTGCCAAGCCTGGTTGCGCCCTGAAGATCTCCACCGCCCTCTCTGCGGCCTTCCAAGCCTCACTGCTCTCCCTGAGGAACATCGAGATCTCCGAGAGGGACGGGATCATCGAACACGATCTGGAAAAGACGATCCGGAACGTCGGAACCATCGCCTCCGAGGGGATGAACGAGACGGACCGGTTGATCCTGGAGATCATGGTTTGTAAATAGACTTCCCGGTTCTTGCTTTTCTCTGAAGAAAGGAGTATCTTATTCTCTAATGGTCTGAAGGAAAGGCGTCGCCTGACCCAAGGAGAAGAGAATTGAGGAAGCAGCCGGTTTTTCAAGACAACCCCTTCGAAAGGTCACCGGTCTCCCACTACGGCTTTTCCCTCTCCCCTTCGGACCGAAAACTTCCGGAGGTGAGAAGATGGATGAGACGCTCAGAGACTCCTCTCTTAAGATCAGAATGGAGGAGAATACCCCGTACCTGAAGGGTGGACGCGACTTTATCGACGACGAAAAGATTTGGTCCCAGATCAACGGCGCTCCCGAGCCCGAGCGCAAGAGGGTCGAGGAGATCCTGGAAAAATCCCTTTCTCTGCAACGTCTCGATCCCACAGAGACGGCCACGCTGATCAAGGTTACGGATCCCGATCTCTTCGGGGAGATGAAACGCGCGGCCCTCAAGGTGAAGGAGAAGGTCTACGGCCACAGGATCGTTACCTTCGCCCCCCTCTACGTGAGCAACCTCTGTGTCAACAACTGTGTCTATTGCGGCTATCGGAGGGAGAACGGCTCCATTGACCGTCACACCCTCACCGACGAAGAGCTTGTTCGGGAGATTGAGGCCCTGGTTGAGAAGGGGCACAAGAGGCTCGTCATGGTCTATGGGGAGCACCCCTCTTCCGACGTTCGGTACATCGCCCACACCATCGAAAAGGCCTACTCCGTGAAGCGTCCCCCCTCGGGGGAGATCAGACGGGCCAACGTCAACGCCGCCCCTCTGGGAGTAGAGGATTACCGGCTCCTGAAGAAGGTCGGAATCGGAACC
>JAMOAD010000155.1 GCA_023621955.1 Acidobacteriota bacterium | reverse complement strand
CTCCACGACCGAGACCATGTCCCTGGCCGCCTTGACGGCGTTGGCCTTCTGCTCCTTCTGGAGGCCCTTCTCCTGGGGTGGAAGAAGAACGTTTCCACCGAAAGCGATAACCGCGACCTTCATCTTCTTGTCAACCTCAGAACTTTTTCAGCACGTCTTCCAGGGTGGGGGTACCGATCTCCTGGAGTTCATAGGTCACCCTCACGGTGGGCTTGTTGATCTTGATCAGCTTGGCGAGGTCGATGGGGGTACCGATGACGACCAAGTCCGCGGGGGTGTTGTTGATGGTCTGCTCAAGCTCTTTGATCTGCTTATCGCCGTATCCCATGGCGGGAAGGAGACCGGAGACGTGGCCGTACTTCTTGAAGGTCTCGACGATGCTGCCGACCGCGTAGGGCTTGGGGTCGATCAGCTCGGCGGCTCCGTACTTATAGGCGGCCATGACGCCGGCGCCGTAGGCCATCTCACCGTGGGTCAGGGTGGGACCGTCTTCGACGACCAAGACCTTCTTGCCCCGGATCTTGTCTCCGCCCTCGACGAAGAGGGGGGAGGCGGCGTCGATCACCACGGCGTCGGGATTGAACTTACGGATGTTGTTGCGCAGAACGTTGATGTTCTCCAGAGAGGCGGTATCGATCTTGTTGATCACCAACACCTGGGCGCGGCGGAAGTTGGTCTCGCCGGGGTAGTAGGAGATCTCGTGGCCGGCTCTGTGGGGATCGAGAACGACGATCTCGAGGTCGGATTTGTAGAAGGGGAAGTCGTTGTTGCCACCGTCCCAAAGGATGACATCGGCCTCTTTCTCGGCCTCCCGGAGGATGGCTTCGTAATCGACGCCGGCGAAGAGGACGGCGCCGTTGACCAGATGGGGTTCGTACTCCTCTCTCTCCTCGATGGTGCACTTGTGCAGGTCCATATCCGCCAAAGAGGCGTAGCGCTGAACCTTCTGGGCGACCAAGTCCCCGTAAGGCATGGGGTGACGGATGACGGCGACCTTACGCCCCTTGGCCCGCAGGATGGACACAACCCGACGGGTTGTCTGGCTCTTGCCGCAGCCGGTACGAATGGCGCAGACAGAGACGACAGGCTTCGTGCTTTTGACCATTGTGGCATCGGGACCCATCAGCACAAAGTTGGCGCCTGTGGCGTTCACCAAAGCGGCCTTGCTCATCAGGACAGGATAGGGGATATCGGAGTAGGCAAAGACAACCTCTTCGACCTTGTTATTCTTGATGAGGGAGACGAGTTCCGTTTCGGCATGGATGGGGATCCCGTTAGGGTAGAGCTTCCCGGCCAGCTCCTTGGGGTAGACCCGACCTTCGATGTCGGGAATCTGAGTGGCGGTGAAGGCCACTACCTGGTAGGCTTCGTTGTCCCGAAAGAACGTGTTAAAGTTGTGAAAGTCTCTTCCGGCGGCACCCATGATGAGTACTTTTCTCGGCATAACTAAACTCCTCCTCTTGTTAGATAAATTCTTGAGACAAATGTAAATAAAACTACAACTGAAAAGGATTTTACCAAATTTCTCCCTCTTTTTCAACCCAACAAGGTCTGAAGATTTCTCCACATCTTCTCTCCATCGCCCTGGAACGGGGGCTTTCCTTTTTTCTTCTTTCTTTGACAAAGCGAACGGGGTTGATTAGAATAGAGACACTGAACGGGGGAGGTTCGATGAAGATACGCCGAAGGTATCTTTTTTCCATGGGGATTCTCGGTGGGGTATGGCTTCTGTCGCTCTTCTTCGTCTATTATGTCGTTCTCGTTCCCCAGCAGATCTCCCTGTTGAAGAACAAGTCCCGTCTGCTTGTCTACACGGTTCAAGAGGCCGCTCCGACCATGAACATCTCGGAGAGGCAAAGTTTCGTCGAGAAGATGAAGAGACTCAACCCCGAGTTGAGCTATGTCCTCTTCCTCGACCAAAGCGGGAAAGCGGTCGCCCACAGCGACCCGACCAGGGTGGGGAAGTTCTTCAACGACCCCGGAAGCCTCGCCGCCGCCCAGGACGGCAGGACGGTCGAGCAACTCTACGTCCGAGATCCCCAGGACCCCTCCTCCCCCTTTCACAACGAGAGGGTCGTCGACATCCTGGCCCCCTTCCAGGACAAGGCGGGAAAGCACATCGGAGCTGTGAACGTCGGCCTCTCCCTGAGAGCAGTGGAGAGGCTGAAGAGAAGCTTTTACGGCCTCTTCCTCTTCTCCTGCACCCTCTTCCTCATCTTCCTCGTCTTCGTCGCCCGTTCCTTCCTCTCCCGGGTGATCACCCCCTTGGGGCAACTGGCGCAAGCCACGAAGAAGATTCAAGAGGGGGATTTCCACCTGACCCTCCCGGAGGGAGGGGGCGACGAGATCGCCCTCCTGATGCAGGAGTTTCAGAGGATGTCCCAGAGGCTTCTGGAGTTGACGGAAGATCTGAAAGAGAGGGAGCGGGAGCTTCAGGACTACATCGACCACCTT
>JAMOAD010000147.1 GCA_023621955.1 Acidobacteriota bacterium | reverse complement strand
CATGACTCCGACGCGGTTTGGACAAAGCTGCGCCACGGCCTGAACGAACTGAAGGGGCAACTCCCCTCCGGAGTCGTCTCCCTCACCGGGAGCAACGATTTCGGGAAAACCTCCAACATCCTCCTCGCCCTGGAGGCGAAGGGACGGAGCTACCGGGAGATGCGGCAGTACATGGAGAAGATCGAGGATGAACTCCGCAGGCTTCCGACGGTCTCCAAGCTGAAGAGAATCGGAGAGGTTCCCGAGCAGATCAACCTCTATGTCCGTGACGAGAAGCTTGTCCATTACGGAATCCGCCCCCTGACCCTCTTCGCCGCCCTCAAGAGCGAAGGGGGAGTCTCCTACGCCGGTGACCTGGACGACGGACAGCTTGTCATGCCCGTCCACGCCCCTTCCCGGTACGACAACGAGAAAGAGATCGCCGAGCAGATCGTCTACGCCGATCCCGCCGGGAGTCTCCTCCGCCTCAAGGACGTGGCCCGGGTCGTTCGGGAGTACAAAGATCCGGACTCCTACATCGAGAGCGACGGGAACAGGTGCTTGATCCTCTCCCTGGAGATGCAGGAGGGGAACAACATCGTCGAGTTCGGACGCCAGGTTGACCGGGCTCTGGAGAAGGTCGCTCCGACCCTTCCCCGGGAGGTGAGACTCCACAGGGTCGCCGATATGCCCGCCGCCGTTCAGCAGTCGATCTTCGTCTTCCTCAAGGAGCTTCTCATCGCCGTCCTCGCGGTCATCGGGGTGACCATGCTCCTTTTCCCCCTCCACGTGGCCGGAGTGGCGGCGGTGACGATCCCCATCACCATCATCATCACCCTGGGGATTCTCAGCGTTTTCGGCATTCAGCTTCACACGGTCTCCTTGGCGGCCTTGATCATTGTCTTAGGCATGGTTGTCGACAACTCCATCGTCATCATCGACAACCACATCGAAAAGCTTGACCACGGGGAAACTCCTTGGGACGCCGCCTGGAAGAGCTCTACGGAACTCTTCTCCCCGGTTTTCACGGCGGTCTTGGCGATCGTCTCCACTTACCTTCCTCTGGCCTTCTGGATGAAGGGAATGGCGGGAGACTTCGTGGCGAGCATGCCGGCCACCATCGCGACCGCCTTGGGGGTCTCCCTGGTTCTGGCGGGCTTCTTTGTCCCCGCCATGTGTTACAGGTGGATCAAGAGGGGTGTGAAAGAGGAGTCCGAGAAGAGGGAGAAGCGCTCGTTCCTGGTTCTCCTCCAGAGCGGGTACGACAGGGCCTTGACCTTCGCCCTCAAACGCCCGGTCAAGACCGTCATGGTCGGTCTCCTCACCGTGGTTCTCGGAGGGTTCCTCGGCATGAACCTTCCCCGTCAGATCTTTCCCAAGGTCGAACGGGATCAGTTCGCCGTGGAGATCTACCTCCCCGAGGGGAGAAGCCTGGACGAGACGGCCAAGGTGGCCGGAACCGTCGCCTCCGCCCTCAGGAAGGACCCGAGGGTCCTCCACGTGACCTCTTTCATCGGGGATAGCTCGCCGCGCTTTCACGACGCCTACGCCCCCAACTTCCCGGGGAAAAACTACGCCCAACTCGTTGTCAACACCACGACCAAGGAGACGGCGGTGGAGCTCCTGGACGAATACCATACGAGATTCGCCGAGGCTTTTCCCAACGCCCATGTCAGGATGAAGCAGTTGGAAATGACCTCAAACTCGGCGCCTCTGGAGATTCGAATCTCCGGAGAGAGGATTCCGGACCTGAAACGGACTGCTCAGGAGGTCTCCCGGATCATGGAAGAGACCGACGGCGTCGTCTGGGTCAGGAACGACTACGGGGAGATGGTTCACGGCCTGCGCCTGGAGGTGAAACAGGATGAGGCCAACCGGTTGGGCCTTACCAAAGGGATCATCGCCACATCCCTCTACACAGGCCTCAAAGGGTTACCGGTGGCGACGGTCTGGGAGGGGGACTACCCCCTGGAGGTTCTGCTGAAACGGGAGCAGGGGAGGAGAGGAGGAATCGAAGACATCACCGACCAGTACGTCACCTCCGCGGTTCTCCCCTCCTCCGTTCCGATCCGTCAGGTCGCCGAAATCGTTCCCCAGTGGGATGAGGGCGCCATTGTCCGCCGAAACGGGGTCAGAACCATCACCGTCCGGGGGGATGTGGCCAGGACGAAACTGGCCGCGGACGCTCTCGCCCAGATTCTTCCGAGGGTCAGGAAGCTCTCCCTGCCTCCGGGGGTCTCCATCGGGATCGGCGGTGACTACGAGGCGGAGATCGAAGACTATATCCCCCTCTTCTACTCCATGCTGACAAGCGTGGTGTTGATCTTCTTCATCCTTCTCCTCCGCTTCAAGAAGATCCGCATCGCCTTGTTGATCATGTGTTCCATGCCTCTGGGAATCCTGGGCGGAGCCTTGGGCCTGCTCCTGGTGGGGTACCCTCTCGGCTTCACCGCCCTGGCAGGGGTGCTGACCCTC
>JAMOAD010000329.1 GCA_023621955.1 Acidobacteriota bacterium | reverse complement strand
GACGTCAGAATCTCAAGAAAGGGGAGTAACGATGGGCTTTTATCTTACCAACGGCCACCTTCCTTTCTCCGAACCCTGCCTGGGCAGGGAGGAGTGGGAGGCGGTCGAGCGGGTGTTCCGGAGGAACTGGTATACAACGGGGCCGGAGACGGGGGAGTTTGAAAGGGAGTTTCGCGAATACTTGGGTTGTCGATGCGCGGTGGCGCTCCATTCGGCGACGGCGGCCCTCCATGTGGCCCTTCTGACACTGGGGATCGGTGCGGGGGACGAGGTCATGGTCACTCCGTTTACCTTCGTCTCTACGGTGAACACCATCCTTGAGGTGGGAGCCTTCCCGGTCTTCGTCGATATCGACGAGAACGACTATATGCCCTCTCCCGAGGCCTTGGAAGAGACTGTGCGCCGGGAATTCGAAGAGAGAGACGGGGTCTGGTACTCCCGAAGCCGTGGGGGAAAGCTCAAGGCGATCATGGTGGTCCACTACGCCGGTCAGCCTGCCAAGCTGGAGGAGATCGAAGCCTTGGCCCAGAAGTACCGGCTGGCCATCGTCGAGGACGCCGCTCATGCCGTAGGGGCTTCTATAGGGAAGAGAAAGATCGGAACCGGCCAGAACCTGACCTGTTTCAGCTTCTACTCCAACAAGAACATGACCAGCGGAGAGGGCGGAATGGTCACTTGTGATGAAATCGGTTGGGAGAAAGCCTTAAGGATGTTCTCTCTACACGGGATCGACAAGGAGGCTTACGCACGTCTGAAGGGGAGCGGCATGCCCTTCTACGATGTGAAGGTGCTGGGGTACAAGTACAACATGACCGATCTTCAAGGGGCTCTCGGCAGGGCTCAACTCAAGAAGGTCGAGCTCTTCAACAAGAAGAGACGGGAGCTTGCCGACCTCTACACACACTACCTGGGAGAGGTTGAGGAGCTCGCGGTTCGTCCCCTTCGGGACGGAGTCACCTCGAGCCGCCATCTCTTCGTCGCTGAACTCCTTAGAGGGGATAGGGACGAACTTCTCCGGGAACTGCTCCATCGGAGAATCCAATGCTCGGTGCACTTCCGACCGGTTCATCTCTTCACCTACCACAAGGAGCGGCTCCCTTATAAGGAGGGCGACTTTCCCAAGGCCGAGGCGATCTTCGAGAGGATTCTCTCGTTGCCTCTCTTCCCGACCATGGAGGAGGAGGACGTCGCCTACGTGGTTGAGAGCGTGAAAACGGTTCTTGCACGGAGTCGGGGATGAGAGGGAACTTTTCGTACAGTTCCGGCGTCTTTACCCGTGTACCGTCGCATTGAGGAGGTCGGAAAATGAAGAAGGCAACGCTTATGATCACCTTCATCGTGGTCATCATGGTCTCTCTGTTTATGGGGGCCTCTCAGAAGAATTATGAAAGAGGCTTCAACAGGGAGATTTCGAGCGAAGGGATAAAGAGTTTCTCTCTCTCTAACGTGAACGGCCACGTGATCGTCGAGCCTTCCCGGAGCGGGAAAATCGTCGTCGAGGCCAGAATCTACGGACGGGACAAGAGGGACGTCGACGAGACGGAGATTCTCTGGGAGAAGAAGTGGACCTCTCTGGAAGTGGAGGCCGACCTCCCCAGAAACTCCAACGTTACCGTGGACTTTTCCATCAAGATTCCCGAAGCCTTGGGAGCGAAAGTCGAGACCGTTAACGGCAAAATCACGGTTACAGGAAACTTTAAGAACCTTGAGGCCGAAACGGTCAACGGTTCCCTCCAGGTGATCTCCGATTTTCTCGCCGGGAAGTTTGAGACCGTCAACGGTTCTCTTCAGCTCTTCGCCAAGGGGAGTGTGGAGAACAACCTTGAGGCCTCCACCGTGAACGGGTCGGTGACGTTGACAGTGGGGAGGGCGGACGAGATCAGGGTCAACGCTTCGAGTCTGAACGGCACCATCCGTCTCCGCCATCCCGACCTGAAGGTTACGGAAGAGAGCAAAGGGTTCTTCGCCTTTCTGGACAAGAAGGTCTACGCCCAGGGGAAGAATCCCCGCAAAGAGGTGAAGCTCACCACGGTCAACGGGTCCATCCGACTCCTTCCGATGGACGAAAAGTAAGGGGCGGTCTCTCCTAAGGAGGTCTCTCAAGGCTCCCGGGTGTTTCGTCGTCCAGGAAGGAGGTTTCCTCGTCCTAAAAGAGTGAGTAGCCCATACCGATCAAAGTCCGAAACTGACCTTTATATCTACTGGGGACACTCCCTTTTTTGTTCGCAGTTTTCGCGCCTTTCGCGGTTAGAAATACAGCGGACAGTCCCTTTGAATTTCATGAACCGCGAACAACGCGAACAGTACGAACGAGGAGAAACAGGCCATAAGAACTTTCGCGATTTTCAAGCATTTCGCGGTTAGAATTCCTGCGGACACGCCGGTTGAAAATCCTGAACCGCGAACAACGCGAACAGTACGAACAAGGAAGGCTACAGGGGACACTCCTTTTTACTGAAGGCCTCT
>JAMOAD010000331.1 GCA_023621955.1 Acidobacteriota bacterium | reverse complement strand
ATCCGGAGACGAGCTTTATGAGGCGAACGAAGAGAGGGAGCTCAAGGAGATCGACGCCATACCCCTCTCCTTCATCCCGGTGGTGATGATGAACCTCGGTCTGAAGGCGGAGCTCACCCGGGAATTCTCCCTCTTTGCCGATTTCGGCGTCTGGAACGGCTTCATCCTCAACGCCGGGGCGGCCTTCTCCTTCTAAAGGCCATGGAAGAGAACGATCCCTTCACGCCCTATGTCGTCCAAGAGGGCCGCTCTTCCTACCCCCTAGGGAGAGTCGATCTTCTTGACCCTCTGAGTCTGACTCCCTGGCCGGGGCGCTGGTTCTTGAACCCCTCCCGGGAGCTCTCGCTTCAAGAGGCCCTCTTCTTCGACCTTGAGACGGTCCTTCTCCCGCCCCCCTTCGGGACTGTCCCTTTCCTCTACGGCTTTGGGTTCTATGAAGGCTCCACCTTCAAGGTTCTTCAGTTCTTCCTCCAGGAACCCGAGCGGGAGCGGGAGCTCCTCGAAGAGATCGGTTCTTTCCTCGGGTTCATGAAGGAGAGGGGGAAGCTCTCCCTGGTCACCTTCAACGGGCGCCGTTTCGACGAGCCTCTCCTTCAGGAGAGGCGAGCCTTGCAGGGCTTTGCCGATCCTCTCCCGGAGTTTCTCTCCCTTGACCTCTACCCCGTCTGCAGGAAGGTGTTTCGCTACGCCTCAGAGACCTTCCGCCTGGCCATTCTGGCAGAAAGGTTTCTGGGCCACTCCCGGGACGAAGAGCCCTCTTTCCGCGGCGAGATCACCCCCCGGTACCGTCGCTTCCTCATCGATGGGGATGAGACTTGGATCGAGCCGATTCGCGAGCACAACCGGTGGGATGTTCTGGATACCATGGCCCTCTCCCTTTGGATTCTTCAGAGGGGCTTGGAGCCCCAGAGGGTGACGAATCCCGACATAGCTCTAGGAATGGGAGGGTTCTTCGCGGAGAGGCACAAGAAAGCCGAGGCCTTTCTCTCCTTGAGGAGGGCGGCGGAGCTCTTCGAAGAGGAGGGTGTCAATGGAGGGAACGAAGAAAAACTCTCGGTTTTAGGGAAACACTTGAAAAGGATTGAAAGCTAGATTATGCTCTTATCGAAAAAGGGTAAGGAGGCTTTCCGGTGAACGGCGAACCCGCCCCGGAGGATTTTTCCAAAAGGGAAAAGGACGGCGGAACAGCAAAAGCTAGAGTTCGACATGGTCTTGTTGACTTTTATGTTGACTCTGTTATAGTTCGAGAATCCATAGGGTCCTTTAATAAGCTCAAGTCCGTCCAAGGAGGAGAGAGACTGTGAATATCTTCAAGAAGAAGAACCTAGTGGGGTTGGATATCGGGACGTACGGTGTCAAAGTGGTGGAACTTCTTCCGATGAGCAAGAAGAATCGGGAGGGATTTCAGCTCGCCGGTATCGGTTACGAGCCCCTCCCCCCTCAATCGATCGTAGAAGGGTCCATCATGGATTTTACCGCCGTGGCCGAGACGGTGTCGAAAGCTTTGGACGGCGCCCATATTAAGAACAGAAACGTGGCCATAAGCCTCTCCGGGACCTCGGTGATCACCCGAAAGTTCATGCTCCAGAACCTGAAAGGGGAAGATCTGGAGGAGTCGATCAAGTTTGAGGCCAAGGGACAGCTGACTTCCCCCATCGAAGATGTCTTCTTCGATTACGAGATCCTCAGGGAAGAGGACGACAAGATGGACGTCCTCTTGGTTGCCATAAAGAAGGAGAAGGTCAACGAGTTTATCAGCGCCGTCGTCCAGAGCGGAAGGAACGTCGAGGTCGTCGACACCGACCATTTCGCGCTCTTGAACGCCGTTGAGTACAACTACGCCCTTCCGGCCGAATCCACCTACGCGATTATCAACATGGGGGCCTCTCAGACCAACATCATCATCTCTAAAAACGGCGTTCCCCTCCTCACCAGAGACATCAGCTTCGGTGGGAACAACTTCACAGAGGTCATCCAGAAGGAGTTCCACCTGGATTACGAGAAGGCGGAGATGGTGAAGAAGGGGCAAACCGTTGGAGGGGTGAACAGCAACCTGATCGAGCATAGCGTCAAGATGCTCTTCGGGGATCTGAAGCTGGAGATCGCCAAGACCTTCGACTACTTCCAGGCGACTTCGACAGAAGAGGCCATTTCAAAAATTTTCCTTGCCGGTGGAGGATCACGGGTTAGGGGACTTAATGAGTTTTTGGGAAAGGAACTGAACCTGAACGTCGAAAGCATTAACCCCTTCCAGAACGTTCTTTACAACGAACGGAAATTCGACACCGATTACCTCCACGAGATGGAGGCGGTCTTCGGCGTGGCCATGGGACTGGCTATGCGAAGAATGGGGGAGTGACGATGATTACGATCAACGTTCTGAAATCGGAAAGACGAGAGAAAGGGAAGAAGAAAGGCATCATCGCCGGAGGGGAGAGCGAAAAGAAGGCAACCAACATTTTCGCCCT
>JAMOAD010000266.1 GCA_023621955.1 Acidobacteriota bacterium | reverse complement strand
CAGGACAAACTCTGCAGAGCGCCTGATCTCCTGACTCCTGACGAAGGCTCGGGCGAAGACATCCCCGGTGTGCCAGGTCACCGTGGGAATGTTGAAGAACTGGTAGATGTCGTAGGGAAAATCGCTCCTCACGTCTGTTTCGATCCCGCAGGCCCTTGCGGCGACACCGACCAGGCCGATCTCTTCGGCGACCTCCCTGCTCAAGGCGCCGGTCCCTTCGAACCGGGCCAGAACGGAGGAGGACTTCCAGAGAAGTCCAACGGCCTCTTCGGCCTCCTGGACCGCCCTCTTCAGCCCCTTCTTGATCTTCTCCACCTGCTCGTCGTCCAGATCGTACCTGACCCCTCCGGGGATCAAGAGACGACGGCCGAAGCGGCTTCCACAGATCTGTCCGGTGAGGTTCAGCACATCCCCCCTGATCCGCCCGCAGTAGGACATGGTCGGCAGGAATCCCACGTCGCCTGCCAGGGCGCCGAGGTCACCGATGTGGTTGGCGATCCTTTCCAGCTCCAAGGCGATTCCCCGAAGAGCCTGTGCTCTGGCCGGGACGGGAGTCTCTGTGAGGGCCTCGTAGATCCGGCAATAGGCGCTCCCATGGCCTATCGTCGTATCCCCCGCCAGGGTCTCCATATACCCCAGAGAGCGTTTGTCCGGACCTCCCATGAGGGCTTTCTCGATTCCCCTGTGCTGGTAGCCAAGGAGAATCTCCAGGTGGTGGACCGTCTCTCCGTGGCACTGAAAACGGAAGTGCCCTGGTTCGATGATCCCCGCGTGGACTGGACCTACCGCCACCTCATGGATCTCCTCCCCGACGATGGAGAAGAAATCCGCCTCACCGCACCGCTTGGAGTTCTCCCCCTTCCCATAGGGGGAGGCGAAGCGGACGGGTTTCAGCCAGGGGTGACCGGTGGGCTCAATCTCCCAGAGCTCCGCGATCTCCCTCTCGAAGAGGTGGGCCTGAGGGACCGTTGGCGTCAGGGAGGGGTAACGCCCTTCGATTCGGGTAGAGACTACCGATAGGAGAGCCCGATCTTTCCATGCCAAGACTCCATAGAGACGGACTCCTTCCTCCTGGGAGCCGAAGAGGGCCGCCAATCGCCCTCCGGCGTCCACTCCTTCGACGATGGCCTTGCGAAAGCCCTGAAAGGAGAGAAAGGGAACCGAGGAGAGAGGGGCCCTACCGCCGTTGGGGAGAAAGAGCGCTTCCGTCATGGCGTCACCCCCGTGAGAAGAGGATCACGTTGTTCAGGGGCGAAGGCAACCAAAAGCCCAGAAGGAAGAGGAGGGCCAAGGGAAGGTAGACCAAGGCACCCTCGAAGAGAGAGCCTTTGCCCGGAAGGGCTTCAGACTCCCATGGCTTCCAGGCCATGGAGACGAGAGGTCGGGAGATCCCGACGAAGACGACGCAGAGGCAGAAGAGGAAGAATCCCGCCACAAGGTACCTATGGGCGTCAACGGCGGCCTTCAGGAGGTAAAATTCGGTAAAGAAGAGAACGAAGGGAGCGGCACCGATCAAGGCCAAAAGCCCGGTCACCAACCCTCCGCCCCAAAGGGGAGAGCTCTTGACGATTCCGTTGAGTTTCTTGATCTCGTGGGAACCGTAGATCTGGCCCAATCTTCCGGCGCAAAAGAAGGAGACGCTCTTGCCCAGCGAATGGCTCAGAGTATGGAGAAGAGCTGCCCAGACGCCGATTCCTCCGAGGCCAAAGCCGAGGGTGATGATCCCCATGTGCTCAACGCTGGAGTAGGCCAAAAGACGTTTGATATCTTTCTGCCCCACCAGGAAGACGGCGGCGGTGAGCAAGGAGAGGAGGCCGAAGGCCATCAAGATGCCCCGCCCCCAACCGGAGTTCCCCGTCGCACCCTCAATCAGGGGCAGACACCGGAAGATTCCGTAACCGGCGGCGCTCAGAAGAAAGCCCGAGAAGACCGCGGAAACAGGGGCTGGCGCTTGGCTGTGGGCGTCGGGAAGCCAGTTGTGAAGGGGGGCCAAACCGGCCTTTGTTCCGTACCCAACCACAAGGAAAAGGAAACCGGCCTTCAGGAGCATGGGGTTGAGAGAGGGGAGAACGGTGCGAAGCTCGGTCAAGAGCAACACATCGGTCCCCCTTAGGAGAGTCCCTCCCGCGGAGGCTGCCACCAGCAGAGTCCCGGTGAAGGCGATGGCCATCCCCACCGAGCACATGAGAAGATACTTCCACATGGCTTCCAAGGCTCCAGGAGTGGGATGAATACAGATCAGAAAGGCCGTGAGCAAGGTCGTCGATTCGATCCCCACCCAGAGGAGGCCAAGGTTGTTGGAGATTAGGGCCAAGACCAGGGCGCCTAAAGATCCAAACCAGAGGCCCGTATAACGGCGGGCGGTCTTGCCGGTGAAGCGGTGTTCCTTGATCTCGTGCCCGAAGTAGCCGATGCCGTAGAGGGCGCTCAGGGAGTAGACGGCCACCATCACCAAAAGGTGGTAGGCGGAGAAGGCGTCCAGGAAGAACCATCCCCCTGCGGCGCTCAGGGGACCGTGGCGGAAGACCCAGCAGGCCGATACCCCGGAGAGAATCGCCGTCAAGACCGTTCCGACGGAGCAGAAGATCAAGGAGGCCCTGGGAGAGCGCAGAAAGAGGGAAACGGCCCCTAAGAGGAGGGGAAAGAGAAGCGACAGGGGGAGCAGAAAGGCCATTTTCATCATCCCTTCAATTGGTTCAACCGATCCGAATCGATATGGTCGAACTCCCGGTTGATCCTGTAGATGGCGATACCCATGACCAGGACGGCGACGAAGACATCCATAAGAACGCCCATTTCGATAAGCACAGGGATATCCCGGACCAGGGCCAAGCCGAAGACCGAGATTCCGTTCTCCAAGACAAGGTACCCGACAACTTGGTTCACCGCTGTCTTTCTGGCGACGATCAGGAAGAGCCCTCCCATCATCATGAAGAAGGAGACTGGAACGACCAGATCCGAGGAGTAGTGGGGGGGAAGGCCGAGGCGGTTGTCCAGCTGGAAGGAGACCACCAAAGAGATCAGGCCGAAGAGCAAGGAGAGCCCATAGCCAACGAAGGGCTGGACCTCGCGGTTGGTCTCCGACTCCCTCAAGGCCCTGGAGAGGAGGACCGGAAAGGCGATCCCCTTGGAAGCGACGATGACAAGGGCGATGATGACCACCCGAAGACTGGGGCCATAGGTGCCGACTACCAGAGGGAAGAGCCCGACCAGAAACCCTTGGAAGGCGACGAAACGGATACAGGCGCCGAGACGGCTCGACCCCAGGAGCAGGAAGGCCGAGAGAATCATCAACACCAGGAGTGTGTCAACAAAGAGAATCATGGGAGGAACCTCACGACGAGAGTAAAGGCCAGGAGAGAGATGGTGGTCGCGCCCAGGAGGAGCTGGGGAACCTTGAGCAGGCTCAACCTGGCCATTACGGATTCCAACACCCCCACGATGACGGCCAGAAGGACCATGCCGCCCAAATAGGCAAATACCGTTAGGAGAGGGGTTGTCTTTAGAGGCGACAGGAGAAGGTTCACAACGAGAGATCCGGTCAGCCACAGCTTCAAGGAGGAGGAGTAAAAGACGAAGGCCAGATCGGGACCCGAGTAGTCGAGAACCATCACCTCATGGATCATGGTCAATTCCAGGTGGGTGTCGGGATCGTCGATGGGGATCCGGGAGTTCTCCGTCAGGTAGACGATGAGCAGGGCGAAG
>JAMOAD010000053.1 GCA_023621955.1 Acidobacteriota bacterium | reverse complement strand
TCGACCCCCTCGGCCCAGAGCCATTGCCCCTTGGGAAGGGCGAGAAGCTCCGGGCAGAGCTCCCGGGCCAGACGGCTTCTCTCCTCGGGGCCCATCTCCTCGGGAGACTTCTCCTTGCGTAGGACCACCCTGCCCCCGAAGGAGACTCTCTCTGTCAGGAGCCACCGTTTCCCCTGGCGCTCCGGTCCGACCTCCCGAAGGTAGCTGAAGGGCTTGAGCTCGTCGAGAATCGGGAGGGAGAGCTCCGAGGCGAAGGTCAGGAGCCGGAGCGTTGTCTCCTCTCTCTCTCCGGTCCGGGGGTTCTCCCAGGGCCCGGAGAGGTCGAAGGGAATCCCGATGGCCATCTCCGGCGGGTTCTCCCTGAGCAGAGAGGTTCTCTCCAGGCGCCTCTCTTCCGTCCCCCGCAGGTAGTACTCCCCCTCGCCTCTGAGGAAGAGACCGTCGCAGAGGGAGGAGATCAGGGCGCGGTAGAGAAGCTTGCGCTCCCTCTCCGGGTTCGGCGGGTCCTTCTCCTCTTCCGGCCAGAGGTGGGAATCCTTCAAACGTTCCCGGAGCTCCCGGACGATCTCCCCGGCGGTCTCCGCCTTCTTGAAGTTGATGAGCTTCTTGTAGCTCCGTCGGTCCTTGAGGAAGATCAGCTGGTTCAGGGGGTCGGAGCGGTAGGTCCCCTGGGGGAGGAAGCTCTCGCCCAGGTAGGTTTGGTTGACGATCCCCCGGGTCTCGAGAACGGCGATCAGCCCCAGGGCGCTCTCCATAACCCTCCTTCCCCCGGACGAGGCCTCCAGGAGCAGTCGACTGCTCCGAACCGAGAGGGGGTAGCGGACCATCTTTTCCCCATCCTTCGTGACCCGGCCGGAGCGGTCGAGGGCGCCGAAGACCTTGAGGCTCTCCAGGGACTTGACCAGGAGGGAGCGGGGAGGGCTGTGGAAGAAGGGCATCTCCAGGGGGTTGATCTTCCAGTGGAGAAGGCGCAGGAGGGCGGAATCCAGGTTGAGCCGGCGGATCTCCGGTTCCGGGAAGGGGGTTCGGCTCTCCAGGGGAATCTCGGAGCAGAGGATGTAGGTCCCCTCTCTGACCCTTCCCGCCCTTCCGGCCCTCTGAAGGGCCTCGGCCTTGGAGATCTCCACGGTGTAGAGCCCCTCGATGCCGTGGAGGGTTCGGATCTCCTTCTTCAGCCCCCTGTCGATGACCGCGTCGATCCCCTCGATGGTGAGGCTGGTCTGGGCGATGTCGGTGGCGATGACGACCTTGGGGTGGGGGTAGGAGCGGAAGACCTTGTTCTGCTCCGGTAGGCTCTGCTCCGCGTGGAGGGGGAGGATCACCGCCTTGAGGCCGTTCCGGTGAAGCTGTTCCTCCAACTCCTCCGTGAAGTCGGCGATCTCCCTCTTGCCGGGCTGAAAGACCAGGATGTTGCGGCCCTCTTCGACCAGACCCACCGCCTGGGGGAGGAGACCGTAGGGGGCGTCGTGGATCTTCTCCACCGGGAAGGCCCGTCCGGGGACGGAGATCACCGGGGCGTCGTTGAGGAAGCGGGAGAGGGGGACCGCGTCGAGGGTGGCGCTCATGATCACGACCCTCTGGCCGGTCTTGCCGAAACGGCCCTCCAGAAGGCCCTTCTTCACAAGCCCGGTCAGGATCTCCTGGTTGAGGTTCCATTCGTGAACCTCGTCGAGGATGAGGGTGTCGTAGCTCCGGCTCCCCATGGTCTCCTGGAGCATCTTGACGCCGTCGGTGAGGTAGAGGAGGGAGGTTTTGGCCCCTTTGCGGCTCTCGAAGCCGGTCTGGTAGCCGATCTCTTCGCCCCAGACCTTTCCGGTCAGGAGGGCCAGGTAGTTCGAGAGCGCCCGAGCGGCTATGCGTCGGGGTTGGGTGACATGGACTCGGAGCCCCTGCGACCAGAGCCAGAGGGGGACTCGGGTGGACTTGCCGGCCCCGGTCTCGGCGGTGATGATCGTGACCGGGGAGCGGGCGATGGTTCTGGTGATCTCACCCCGGTAAGAGTCTATGGGGAGCTGGGGAAGGCTCATTCCGGGAGGGGACCGACGGTGTGGGGGATCAAGAGACCCTTTCGACCCCCTTGATCTCGGGGAGGGACTGACGGAGGTACCTTTCGATCCCGTTTTTCAGCGTCATCTGGGCCATGGGGCATCCGCCGCAGTGGCCGGTGAGACGGACCATAACGACGTTGTCTTCGGTGATTTCCACCAGTTCCACGTCGCCTCCGTCGGCCTGAAGACTGGGCCGTATCTCCGCGAGCAGCTTTTCCACTTTCTCTTTCATGTTGACCTCCAAGGGGGTAGAAGACCCTGATTATACCTCAAACCGTCGGGTTTCGGAAGGGCGGGAAAAGGGCCGCCGCCCCCTTGAAGGGGCGGGGAGAAAAGGGTATACTTCTCTCTTGCGCCTGTAGCTCAGTGGATAGAGCGTTGGTCTCCGGAACCAAAGGCCGTGGGTTCGAATCCCGCCAGGCGCGTTTTCCCCCTCTCTGGAATTTCGAAGAATCTCCTCTCTCCCGTTTCCTCCCTCTCCCATCCTACCCCCCGAGGTTGTACAAAACCTGCGAAAGCTTGTATGGTCTATTTCTCCTTGTTCGTACCCTTCGCGTTGTTCGCGGTTCAGGATTCTAAAACGGAGTGTCCGTTGTATTTCAGACGGGAAAATCACCGCGAAACACGCGAAAACCGCGAAAGTTCTTATGATCTATTTCTCTGTGTTCGTACCGTTCGCGTTCTTTGCGGTTCATAGAATTCAAAGGAAGTGTCCGTTGTAATTTTCACCGCGAAACACGCGAAAACCGCGAACAAAAAAGGGAGTGTCCCCAGGAAGACCGAAGATTTTCAAGAGGCGTTGTCAAGACCTTCAAAAGGGCGAAGAAGTTCCAAGGTGTCGACGGAAGTGGAGTGCACACCCTTGAAGCGGAAGAGAGGGT
>JAMOAD010000008.1 GCA_023621955.1 Acidobacteriota bacterium | reverse complement strand
CGGATCTGGGAGAGGCCGCTCATCGAGTTGGCCTTGAAAAGAATCTCGAAGGGGTTCTTGGATTCTTTCAAAGAATCGAGGAAATGGACCATCTTCTCGTCGTTCAGGTAGGGGACTTTATAATCTTTCAACGGGTCGCCGCCCTTCTCGGCCCTTGAAGAGGCGGTCACGGCCTGAGAGACTTTCTTACCGACGGAGCCTACGGGCCCGGGCTCTTTTTTCCCGCAGGAGACGAGCAGAAGAACAAGGATAAGGGGAACGGTACAAAGGACTTTTCGCATGGGAAACCCTCCTTGAAAACTTGATATGAATATGTTTCTAGTATAAACCGTACTTTCTGTCAATCCTAAGGGGTTTTAGGAACCGATCGGGGTTTTCACGATCGTCGCTTCCAGACGAAGGGCCCCTCGCCCCGGAGGGTTCCCCTTGGCCGGTTTTCCCATCCCCGCCCTTTTCCTGTATACTATCCCTTGGAGGGAAGAGATGGCACCCATAACCTACAAAGACGCCGGCGTGAATATCGACGAAGGGAACAGGGCGGTTCAACTGATCAAGGCCGTTTTGGCGGAGAACAACCAGGGAGGCGGCGAGATCGGCCGTTTCGGCGGAATGCTCCCCTTTCCGCAAGGGATGAAGGACCCCTATTTGATCTCCAGCACCGACGGGGTGGGGACGAAACTGCGGATCGCCCTCATGGCCGGTATATACGACACGGTCGGGCAGGACTTGGTCAACCATTGTGTCAACGATATTCTCGTTCAAGGCGCGCGTCCCCTCTACTTTATGGACTATTTCGCCACAGGGAAACTGAAGGCCGAAACCCTCGCAGCAGTTGTGAAGGGCCTTTCCAAAGCTTGTGGGGAAAACGGGTGCCGTCTTCTCGGCGGTGAAACCGCGGAGATGCCCGGCTTTTACGGAGAAGAGGATTTCGACTTGGCGGGTTTTATCACCGGAGCCGCCGAAGGTCCCCACATCCTCGACGGTTCCCGGGTGAAGGCCGGAGACCTGGTGGTTGGTCTTCCTTCCACGGGGTTACATACCAACGGTTACTCCCTGGCCAGGAAAATCCTCTTCGAGAAGTTGGGCTGGTCCGTGGAGACCCTTCTCCCCGGTACGGGGAAGAGCGTGGGAGAATTGCTCCTGGCTGTTCACCGCTCCTACTACCACCAGCTCTACCCCCTCGTCCAGGCCGACAGGCTCCACGCCTTGGCCCATATCACCGGAGGAGGAGTCTTCGAGAACATCCCCAGGGTTCTTCCGAAGGATTTGAACGTCAGGATCAGAACCACCTGGCCGGTTCCCGAGCTCTTCAACCTCCTGGTTCGGGAGGGAGGGCTCGATTCCCATGAGGCCTACCGCACCTTTAACATGGGGATCGGCATGGTCGCCTTGATCGATCCGCGGGAGCTCTCTCTCTGGGAGAGCGATAGTTCCCTGAAACCCTTCTTCCTGATGGGGGAGGTGGTCCCCGGAGAGGGTCGAGTGGAGATGGAAAAGTGATAGAAAAGGTGAAACCTCTGGAGATGGCCTTCACAGTCAGGGCCATGGAGACGGCACCCGACGGGAAAAGCTTCCTCTTCTCCATCGGCGACTACCTTCAAGAGGCGGCATCCTTCCACGCCGCCAGCTTCGGCGTAGGCGTTGACCTCTTCCGTTCCCAAGGGATCACGTGGGTCCTTTCGAGGATGAGAATCCAAGTTGAACGTTACCCTGAGGGGGAGGAGAAGCTGACGGTGGTCACCTGGCCGACCTTCGTTCGTCGGGTCATGGTGGGCAGAGACTTCCTGGTGAGAGACCAACAGGGGGAGGTCATCGTCAGAGCCGTTTCCGGTTGGTTCATCCTGGACCTGGAAAGGGGTCGTCCGGTTCCTCCGTCGGAGGAACTCAAGACCCTCTACCACTCCTGGGATGCTCCCCGCGCTCTTGCGGAAGAGTTTGAAAATCGGCTCGACCGTCCCGAAGAGATCCTTTGGAGGGACGAATCTCCGGTCCGTTACTCGGAGTTGGACATCAACGGGCATCTCAACAACGTTCGGTTCCTTCAAAGAATGGTCGACGCCCTCCCGAAGGAGTGGGTGGAGGCGCACCGTATCGCCGATCTGACCGCCGAGTTTCGCCAACCTGCGCAGTGGGGCGAACGAATCCTGGCGGAAACCTCTCGGGTCGGAGAAGAGGAGCTTCTTCACCGTTTTACGCGGCCCGGTGAAGAGAACCCCCTCTTCTTAGCCAAGACTCTCTGGAGGGAGAACCCCTAAGCCCTCTTGGGAAGAGTCGAAGGGAAATGCGCCCCCGTCCTGGGGGTCCTTCGACCCGGAAAGGGGAGGGAAAACTCTCCAGGGCTCCCTTTCCTTCGTTGACTTGGCGGGGGAAAATCGGTATAAAGGGAGAGGAGAAAAGAATGGAAGAGACTTTGGCCATTGTGAAACCCGATGCCGTTGCGGCCGGTTTTGTCGGCAAGATTCTCTCCCGTATCGAAG
>JAMOAD010000356.1 GCA_023621955.1 Acidobacteriota bacterium | reverse complement strand
CAGCTGACGGGGACCAAGGTGACGGTTTGGCCCGACGATGAGATCTTCGAAACAACCAAGCTGAACTACGAGATCCTTCAGGCAAGAATCCGTGAGCTGGCCTTCCTCAACAGGGGAATTCGGATCGAGATGAACGATCTGCGCACGAACAAGCAGGAGACCTTCCACTACGAGGGCGGTCTCGAGGAGTTCGTCAGGTACCTCAACAAGAGCAAACAGGTTCTCTTCGACGATGTCATCAGCTTCAGCGGAGAGAAGGATGACCTCAAAGTAGAAATTTCGATCCAATACACGGGCTCCTACACCGAGCTTCTCTACTCCTTCGTCAACAACATCAACACCGTCGAAGGGGGAACCCACCTCTCCGGCTTCAAAGCCGGTGTCACCAGGGCCATCAACACCTACATGGAGAAGTTCGGCCTCAACAAAGGGATCAAGTTCGAAATCTCCGGCGACGACGTCCGGGAGGGGATGACCGCGGTCATAAGCATCAAGCTTCGGGAACCCCAGTTCGAGGGACAGACGAAGACCAAGCTCGGCAACAGCGAGGTGAAGGGAGTCGTCGAATCTCTTGTCAACGAGGCTCTCTACAACTACCTTGAGAACAACCCCATGGTGGCGAGGAAGGTTGTGGGAAGAATCGTCGACGCCGCCCGGGTCCGCGAAGCGGCCCGTCACGCCAAGGAGTTGGCCAGGAGAAAATCCGAGCTCAACGGAGGGCTCAACCTCCCCGGGAAACTCGCGGACTGTCAGGAGAGGGATCCAGCGAAGAGCGAGATCTTCATCGTCGAGGGAGAGAGCGCCGGTGGCTCCGCCAAGCAGGGACGGGACCGCCGCTTTCAGGCGATACTCCCCTTGAGGGGAAAGATTCTCAACATCGAGAAGGCTACAGACGATAAGGTTCTGGCCAACCTGGAGATCAAGTGTCTCATCGCCGCCCTCGGAAGCGGAATGGGGGACGAAGACATCAACATCGAGAAGCTCCGTTACCATAAGATCATCATCATGACCGACGCCGACGTGGACGGATCTCACATCCGGACTCTGCTCTTGACCTTCTTCTTCAGGAAGATGAAGGGCCTCGTGGAAAACGGCTTTCTCTACAGCGCCCAGCCTCCTCTCTACAGGATGAAGATGGGAAAAGAGGAGACCTACCTCAAGGACGAAAAGGAGCTGGAGCAGTTTCTCCTCAAGCGGATAGAGGAGAACGGAGAACTGACCTTCTCTTCCGGTTACAAGATGAAGGGGGATGAGCTTCGGGGCTACGTCAGGAAGCTCCTCCACAAGGAGAAGTACCAGCAAGACCTCATCGTCCGCCGGATTCCCATGGCCTTGGTCGAGACGATCCTCCTCTTTATGAAGGGGAGGAACGGCAACGGGTACGACACCCTCTTCAAGGATTTGGCGGAGAGGTTGGAGCGGGAGGGGTACAGGGTCGAAGGGAACGAGGAGAACGTGGTGATCCTGCTGGACGACAACGGGGTGGAGATTCGGGTGAAGATCGACCAGCACTACCTCGATTCTCCCGAGATCGGCGCCCTCCAAGAGATAGCGAGAGTCAAGGAAGAGCACGGAGAGGCCCCCTACGGGATCCGTATGGGAGGTCACAGCGAAACGGTTCTCCACGAAGAGGAGTTGGCCTCGAGAATCCTGGAGTTGGCCCAGAAGGGGATCTACCTTCAGAGGTACAAAGGCCTTGGAGAGATGAACCCCGAACAGCTCTGGGAGACCACCATGGATCCCATGAAGAGGCGACTGAAGAGGATCTCCCTCGTCGACGCCCTCGGGGCGGACGGCCTCTTTTCGGTCCTCATGGGTGACGCCGTCGCTCCGCGCCGGAGCTTCATCGAGGAGAACGCCTTAGAAGTAAGAAACCTGGACATTTAACGGGAGAGAGTTATGGACAAGTCCCTTTTCTTCGATCAGAACATAGAGGCCGTCGACATCGAGTCGGAGGTGAAAGTCTCCTACTTGAGCTACGCCATGAGCGTCATCGTCGGACGGGCTATCCCAGACGTTCGGGACGGGCTGAAGCCCGTTCACAGGAGGATTCTCTTCTCCCTTCACGAGACGGGAACCTTCCACAACCAAGCCTATAAGAAATCGGCCCGTATCGTGGGAGACGTCATAGGTAAGTACCACCCCCACGGAGACATGGCCGTCTACGACGCCATCGCCAGGCTCGCCCAGGATTTTTCCCTCCGCTACCCTCTCGTGGACGGGCAGGGGAACTTCGGTTCCATCGACGGGGACCCGCCGGCCGCCGCCAGGTACACAGAGGTTCGCATGGCCGCCTTGACCGAGGAATTGCTCAAGGACCTGGACAAGGACACGGTCGATTTCTTCCCCAACTACGACGGCTCCCTCAAGGAGCCGGCGGTCCTTCCCACGAAGATTCCGAACCTTCTGGTCAACGGAACCTCCGGCATCGCCGTCGGGATGGCCACAAACATCCCTCCCCACAACCTGGGAGAGGTTCTTGAGGCGGTCATCTTCCTGATCGACAACAAGGAAGCGACGCTGGACGAGCTCCTCAAGATCGTCAAAGGGCCGGACTTCCCCACCGGGGGGATCGCCTACCGGAGCGACGAGCTCCTCCAGGCCTACAGGACGGGGAAGGGAAGTGTCCTCATGAGGGCGAAGACCCTGATCGAGGTCGACAAGAAGGGGAACCAGAAGATCATCGTCAAGGAGATTCCCTATACGGTCAACAAGTCCACGCTGGTCGAGAAGATCGCCCAGCTCGTTCACGACAAGAAGATCGAAGGGATCTCCAACCTTCGCGACGAGAGCGACCGGGATGGAATGAGGATCGTCATCGAGTTGAAGAAGGAGATGCCCCCGCAGCTTCTCCTGAACAAACTCTTCAAGTTGACCCCCATGGAGCTGAACTTCGGAATCACCTTCCTGGCCATCGCCGACGGAAAACCGAAGCAGTTGACCCTCTTGGAGATGCTCCGTTTCTTCCTCTCCCACCGGAGGGAGGTCGTCCTTCGCCGGTGTAAGTTCGAGCTGAAGAAGTGTGAGGCCCGGGCCCATATCCTGGAAGGTTTGCGAAAGGCCCTGGACTGTATCGATGAGGTCGTCGCCCTGATCAAGAGCTCCGCCAGCGTTCCCGAAGCGAACAAGAGGCTTCAGGAGAGGCTGGGCCTCACCGAGATCCAGGCAAAAGCCATTCTGGACATGCAGCTGCAGAGGCTTACCAGCCTGGAGAGGGACAAGATCGACCGGGAGTACGAGGAGCTCATCAGACAGATCGCCTACCTGCGCGAGGTCATCGCCAACCCCAGACTGGTGGACGAGATCATCCGCAAAGAGCTCTCTGAGGTGAAGGAGAAGTACGACAACGGTCGTCGGACCGAGATACTCCTCGGGAAGCTCGAAGAGGGCTCCTGGGAAGACTACGTCAAAGAGGAGCAGTTCGTGATCGTCTATACCGGTTCTGGGTATGTCAAACGGACCCCTCTTTCCTCCTGCACCCCCAGGAACCGGAACACCCAGGGACAGAAGGGGATCGAGGTTCGGGACGAAGACGGCGTCAGGGCACTCTTCTGCGCCTCCTCCCACGACTACCTCATCGTCTTCACGAACCAGGGAAGAGCCTACTGGATCCGGACGATCGATATTCCCGAGACGGGGATGGCCGCCAAGGGAAGGCCCCTCATCAACTTCATCAACCTTCAACCAGACGAGAGGGTGGCCTCTCTCATCAACGTTCGCAACTTCACAGATCCCAAGAGCCTCCTCTTCGTCACCAAGAATGGAATCACCAAGAGAACGGCCTTGAACGAATTCTCCAACCCCCGAAGCGCGGGGATCATCGCCGCCGGCCTCAACGAAGGGGATGAGGTGAAAGATGTCATCCTTTTGGAGAGCGGGAAAGAGGAGGTCGTCCTTTACACCCGGAAAGGGAAGGTCCTCCGCTTTGACGTCTCCCAGGTCCGGGAGATGGGGAGAAACGCCGCCGGAGTCATCGGGATCCGGATGGCCGATGAGGACTCCGTTCTCGGCGCCCGGAAGGTGATCCCCGAAGGGTTCCTCTTCCTCGTCACCGAGAAGGCCCTCTGCAAGAAGAGCGGGCTGGACCTTTTCCGTGGATACTCCCGAGGGTCCATGGGGGTGCGGGGAATCCACCTGACCGAGAAGGGAGGGGACGTCGTGGAAGGGGAGGTCGTCCTGGAGAACGACGAGGTGATCGCCATCACCGAGAAGGGACAACTCCTCAGGATTCAAAGCAACCAGGTGAAACCCAAGGGAAGGGACACTCAAGGGGTCTTGCTCTTCCAGCTTACCAAAGAGGAAGACAGGGTCATCTCCCTCTCCAAGGTGAGCAGCGAGGCGCTGGAAGATGGTAATTCCTAATCTGACCCTTGTCGGGAACTTCCTGGAGGCGGTGGAGAAGCACCCAAGAGAGAGACGCTTCCTGGTCAAGAGAAACCGAAAGTACCAGGCGGTGTCGACGGAAACCTTCCGAAGGGACGTTGTCACCGCGGCCCTGGGTCTCCAACAGGTAGGCGTTCGCAGGGGGGACAAGGTTGTCATCCTGGCCGATACCTGCTACGAGTGGGTGGTCTCGGATCTGGCCATTCTCTCCCTTGGAGCCATCGTTGTCCCCATCTATCCGACCCTGCCGGCGGACCAGGTTCTCTATATCGCCGAGGACTCGGACAGCAAGGTCCTTTTCTTCTCCTCCAAGGCCCAATGGGAGAAGGTGAAGAGCATCAAGGAGCAGATGAAGAACGTCAAACTCTTCGTCTCCCTCCTAGACCCTCCTCCCTCGGAGAACGCCCTCTCTTTAAAGGGACTTCAAGAGATCGGCAAAGGGCTCTCCGAAGATGACTATGTTGACATGGTCTCCACCCTGGACAGGCAGGACGAGGCGACGATCATCTACACCTCAGGGACCACAGGGATCCCCAAGGGTGTCGTTCTCACCCACGCCAACGTCTTCGCCAACGTCTTCGTTCTCTGCGAGATCATGGATGTTTCCGAGAGGGACGTCTGCTTCTCCTTCCTCCCCCTTTCGCACATTCTGGAAAGGACCGTTGTCCACGGGTACTTGAGGAAAGGGTCGACCATCGCCTTCGCCGAGAGCATCGAGAAGGTCAACCAAAACATGGTCGATGTCAAACCAACGGTCATGGTTTCGGTCCCCAGGCTCTTCGAAAGGGTCTATTCGCGGATCATGGAGAAGGCCCTCTCGGGCTCTCAAACGAAGAAGAGCCTCTTCCTCTGGTCCCTCTCTGTGGCGGAGAAGAAGCTCCACCTCGAGATGGCCAGGAAGAAGCTCCCCTACTCCCTGCGGTTTAAGTATGGCCTTGCGGACAGGCTCGTTTTCAAGAAGGTCAAGGAGAATCTGGGCGGGAGGTTTCGCTTTTTCATTTCCGGAGGGGCCGCTCTCCCGAAGAAGATCGCCGAGTTCTTCTACGAGATGGGGCTTCCCGTCTTGGAGGGGTATGGCTTGACGGAATCCTCTCCCGTAGTCGCCGTCAACACCTTCCAGGATTTCAAGGTCGGAACGGTGGGCAAGCCCATTCCCGGTGAAGAGGTTGTCATCGCCGAAGACGGGGAGATCCTCGTCAAAGGGCCCAACGTCATGAAGGGATACTATAAGAAACCCGAAGAGACCGCGGAGGCCTTCAACAAAGAAGGGTGGTTTCTGACAGGGGATATCGGCTTCATTGACAACGAGGGGTTCCTCTCCATAACGGACCGCAAGAAGGCGATCATCGTTACCCTAGGGGGGAAGAACGTCGCCCCCCAGCCCATCGAAGGGAGGATCAAGCAGAGCCCCTACGTGGGCAACGTTGTTCTGATCGGAAACGAGAGAAAGTATCTCTCCGCCTTGCTGGTTCCCGACTTCGAGAAGATGGAGGAGATCGGGAAGATTCTGAACAAGAGTTTTCACGGGCGGGCCGATTTCTGCTCCGACAGTTCGGTTGAACGCTTCTACCTGAGGGAGATCAAGAAAATGGTCCCGGATCTGGCGGACTTCGAGGTGATCAAGAAGGTCGCCCTCCTGGAGGAGGATTTCTCCATCGAGAAGGGAGAGATCACTCCGACCCTGAAGGTCAAGCGGAGCTTCGTGGAGAAGAAGTACAAGAAGGTCATCGACCGGCTTTACTGAGAGGTTTCTATGGGGAACCCAAAGGGGAGGGAGGCTCTCGTCAAGGCGTTGTCCCGTGTGGCCGGGCTCGGCCCCAGCCTCGGCGAAGACCTCTGGAAGATCGGCATCCGTTCACTCCAAGAGCTGAGGGAGAGCGATCACGAAGAGCTCTACGCGCGACTCGAAGAGATCACCGGAAAACACCAAGACCGGTGTGTGCTCTACTCTTTCCGTTGCGCGGTCAACGATCTTCGCAACCCCGGCGCCGATCGGGAGAGCCGCCTCTGGTGGAACTGGAAGGAAAAGGAGGGAAGAGTGAAGAGCCTGAAAGAGCTGGTTTTGAAAAACAGGAGCATCCGTCGTTTCCACGGCGAGCGGGAGATCTCCCGGGAAGTGCTTCTCGACCTCGTTGAGCTTGCCCGTCTTACCCCTTCCGCAGCGAACCTTCAACCCCTGAAGTACCTCCTCTCCTGGAAGAGGGAGTCCAACGAGAGGATCTTCCCGAAGCTGCGCTGGGCGGCCTACCTGAAGGATTGGCAGGGGCCCGTGGAGGGAGAGAGGCCAAGCGGTTACATCGTCGTCTTAGGGGACAAGAGGGTCTCCCAAAACTTCGGTTACGACCAGGGGATCGTCTCACAGACTCTGCTCCTGGGCGCCGTCGAAAAGGGGTTGGGCGGGTGTATGATCGCCACGGTGGACAGGGAGGCTCTCAGAAGGGAGTGTGAACTCCCGGAACACTTCGAGATTCTCCTTGTCATCGCGCTGGGATACCCCTTGGAGGAGGTCGTCCTCGAACCTCTAGGCCCGGAAGGGAGCGTCAAGTACTGGAGGGACGAGAAGGGGGTTCACCACGTTCCCAAGAGGGAACTGAAGGAGCTCCTTCTCTTTCTCTGATCCCATCTCCTTGACTCATCCTTTCCCTTTCCTCTACCATAGAGGGGATGAACAAAACCATCGCCATCGTAGAGGATGAGAGGGACATCGTCGACCTGATCACGCTTCATCTGGAGCGGAACGGGTTCAGGGTCCTCTCCTACTCCGACGGAGCCTCCTTTTTGGAATCCCTGAAGGGTGAGAGCCCCTCCCTTCTCCTTCTTGACCTCATGCTTCCCGACATGGATGGCTTCGAGATCTGCAAGACTCTGCGGAGGGGAGAGGAGGGCTCCTCGTTGCCCATCATCATGCTCACCGCTCGGGGGGAGGAGACCGACAGGGTCCTGGGACTCGAGCTTGGTGCCGACGACTACGTGACGAAACCCTTCTCCCCCAGAGAGCTTGTGGCGCGGGTCAAGGCGGTTTTGAGAAGGCAGGAGGGGAACCGTGAGCGGGGGAGCCTCTCCCTTCGCGACGGGCTCCTGACCATCGACACTCTCCGCTATAAGGTCTTGGTGGAGGGGAGGACGGTGGAGCTGACGGCGACGGAGTTCAAGCTTCTCAAGCTTCTGGTCAAGAAGAGAGGGTGGGTCTTCCCCCGGGAGAAGATCCTGGACTACCTCTGGGGAGACGAGAAGACAGTCTTCGACAGGACCGTGGATGTCCATATCAAGCATCTCAGGGAGAAACTCGGCCCCGCCGGCGATCTGATCAAGAACGTCCGGGGGGTCGGCTACAAGGTGGAAGAGTGAGAAAAATCTTCTGGAAGGTCTTCTTCGGGTCGCTTTTCATCACCCTGCTTTTCGCCCTTCTCCTCCTCTTGTTCTTCGTCCCCTCCCTCAAGAGGAGCGCCGTAGCCTCGGAGGCCCGTCTTCTTCGCAGTATGAGCGAGGCCCTGACACCCCTGGTGGTGGCGAAGTTCCAGGAGGGCGATCAAGGCTCGCTATCGTCTCTCCTGAAGAGCGTCGCCCAGAGAGGGAGGGTTCGGATCACCCTGCTCTCACCCCAAGGCCAGGTTCTCGCCGACTCCTCCTCCTTCAAGGGCCCTTGGGAGATTCACCTGGATAGGCAGGAGGTCGGTGAGGCCCTGAAGAACCGTGAGGGAAGAAGCCTGAGGATGAGCACCACCCTGAAGGAGAAGATGCTCTACGTAGCCGAGAGGATCGAGGAGGGAGGAAGGGTCCTTGCCGTTCTCAGGCTCAGCCTCTCGCTGAAGGAGGTGGAGAGGTTGACCGCGGAGCTCGAGAGGAAGATCTTTCTCTTCTCTTTGCTGGCGCTCCTCTTTGTCTTCGGCGCCTCCTGGCTCTTCGCCCGCTCCCTCTCCAAACCCCTGGAGGATTTGAGGGAAGCGGCGGAACGGGTCGCCCAGGGGGACTACTCGACGCGGCTTCACCCGAGAAGTAGGGATGAGGTCTCCCTGGTCGCCGAAAGTTTTAACTCCATGACCGAGGGGATTAACGCCCTTCTGGGAGAGGTGAGAGAGGAGAGGGACCGGAGGGAGACGATCCTTCGCTCCCTGCCTCAGGCCTTGGGGGTCGTCTCCGAACGGGGAGAGGTCCTTCTTGCCAACCAGGCTATGGAGAGGGCCGCCGGGGGGCCGCTGGTGGGAGAGGTTCTCACCGAGAGGTTCCGGATGGCCGGAATGGACGAACTCCTCACCAAGAGCCGGAAGCTGGGGGAGGCGACGACCGGGGAGCTCGGCGGCGGTGGGAGAATCTTCTCCTTCAGCGCCGTCCCTCTGAGCGGCGGGCGGGAGACCGTCGTGATCCTCGAAGAGATCACCGAGAAGAAGAACCTGGAGAAGGTGAAGAAGGAGCTTGTCGTCAACGTCTCCCACGAACTGCGCACGCCCCTCACGGCCATCAAGGGCTTCGTGGAGACCCTGGAAGAGGAGGTGGAAGACTCCGCGGCCCAGGGCCATCTGGGGATCATCCGCAGGAACGTGGACCGTCTTGTCAGGATCGTGGAGGACCTTCTTCTCCTCTCACAGCTGGAAGATCCCCGGGAAAAGCTTCTTCTGGAACCGATCGATCTCAGAGAACTTCTCAACAACGTGAGCCTCCTCTTCACACTCAAGGCGAAGGAGAAGGGGCTCGCCTATGGGTTAGAACTTCCGCAAGAGCCGCTTGTTCTCAAGGCGGACGCCTTCAAGTTGGAACAGCTTTTCATCAACCTTGTGGATAACGCGATCAAGTACACCGACCACGGCGGGATCGTCGTTCGGGCGCGGAAGGATCGGGGGAGATTGGTGGCGGAGGTTGAGGATTCGGGCCTGGGAATCCCTCCGGAACACCAACCAAGGATCTTCGACCGCTTCCACGTGGTCGACCCCTCCCGCTCCCGCCGCCAAGGGGGGACGGGGCTGGGGCTCTCCCTGGTGAAGCACATCGCCCTTCTTCACGGCGCCGAGGTGGAAGTCAAGAGCGAGCAGGGGAAGGGAAGCCTCTTCAGGGTTCTTTTTTCCAAAGAAGAGGAGAGTTAACGAAACATTAACACAACCCCCCATCTGGGGTTAACCGTTGGGTTCTATCCTTGAGCATGATGAAGACAACAGATCTCTCAAGGAGGAAAAACCCGATGAAAAAACCGCTTCTCTTTTTGCTCTCCTCTCTCCTCTCTCTCTTCTCCCTGCTCGGGGCGGAAGATAAGGGGACCCTCTCAGGGTACATGATCTCCGACTACTACGCCGTATTCCAGAACCATGACGCCAAGGCGGATAAACAGCACGGGTTCTGGTTCAGAAGGATCTACCTCTCCTACGATAGGAAGCTGGACGAGAAGTTCGCCGTCCGCCTTCGTTTCGAGATGAACAGCCCCGGAGATTTCACAACGAACACAACCCTCAACCCCTTCGTCAAGGACGCCTACCTGGAGTGGAAAGCCTCCTCTCAGCACCGGCTCTTGGTGGGGATCCTCTCGACTCCGACCTTTGAGAACATCGAAAACTTCTGGGGTTACCGCTCCCTGGAGAAGACGCCCCTGGACCTGCAGAAGTACGCCTCTTCGCGGGACTTCGGCCTCTCTCTGAAGGGCTCCCTGGACAAGGGAAAGAAGGTCACCTACGCTCTGATGTTCGGAAACTCCTCGGGGGATAAGGCGGAAGTCAACAAGAACAAGAAAGGGTACGCCTTGATCGGATACGAGCCTGTCAAGGGGCTTTACTTAGAGCTCTACGGAGACTACGAGGATGCGGGGAACCAGACGAAGAACAACCTTCTTCAGGGTTTTGTGGGGTACAAGGCCGAAAGAGGGCGAGGCGGTATTCTCCTGGCCCATAAGCATCAAGAACAAGGCTCCACGGAAAAGAGCTGGGACGTCCTCTCCCTCTTCTCGGTGATCTCCTTGAACGAGAAGATCGACGCGGTTCTCCGGTTCGATAGGAACTTCGACGCAAACCCCCAGGGGGCGAAGATCGCCTACACCCCCTTCGCTACCAACGCCTCTTCCTCTCTCCTCATGGGTGCTCTCTCCTACAAGGTCAACAAGAACCTTCAGATCATCCCCAACCTGAAGGCGGTCTTTTACGGCGATCCCGACACAGGGAGCAAGCCTGAAAACGATCTCTACGGGGCGATGACCATCTACGTCAAGTTTTAAACCAAAAAGGAGATAAAGATGAAAATGCGAACTCTCTTTACGATCCTCTCCCTCCTTCTCTTGGTGGGATCAGGGCTTAACGCACAGAACAAGGAGCTCCTCGGGGCGGGGGCGACCTTCCCCTACCCCCTCTACTCCAAGATGTTCGATGTCTACAACGCCAAAACCGGCGTCAAGGTGAACTACCAGGCCATCGGTTCGGGAGGGGGTATCAAACAGTTGATCGGCAAGACCGTCGCCTTCGGCGGAACCGATGCTCCCATGACGGAGAGCGAGATGAAGGAGGCTTCAGGAGAGGTTGTCCACATCCCCATGGCTCTGGGGGCTGTTGTGATCACCTACAACCTACCTGGAAACCCGGAACTGAAAATGACCCCGGACGTGCTGGCCGACATCTTCCTCGGAGTCATTACGAAATGGAGCGATCCGCGTCTGAAGAGGCTCAACCCCCAGGTCTCCCTCCCGGACCTTCCCATCACCGTTGTCCACCGCTCCGATGGAAGCGGAACGACCTTTGTCTTCAGCGAGTACTTGGGGAAGGTCAGCTCTTTCTGGTACAACAAGGTCGGAGTTGGCAAGTCGCTGAACTGGCCTGTCGGCCTCGGAGGAAAGGGGAACCCAGGGGTGGCCGGTTACGTGAAACAGATGCCTGGAGCCGTCGGCTACGTCGAGCTGACTTATGCCCTCCAAAACGGTATGCCCGTGGCCGTGGTGAAGAACAAGTCCGGGAACTTCATCAAACCCACAGCGGAGTCAGCCTCTCAGGCCGCGAACATCGCAATTCCTCAAAACACCAGGGTTTCCCTGACCGATACGGTCGCTCCCAAGGGATATCCCATCGCCTCCTTCACCTGGATCATCCTCTACAGGGAGATGAAGGAGGGGAAAATGACCAAGAACCAGGCTGCAGAGTTGGTCAAGCTCCTGGGATGGATGGTGAAGGAGGGCCAGCAGTACGCCCAGCCCCTTCACTACTCCCCTCTTCCGAAAAAAGCGGTGCAGGCCGCCGAGAACGTGATAAAGAGTTTGACCTTCGAAGGAAAGAAGATCTGATAGTTTTTTCTTGAAGGGACGAAGCCGGGGAGAATTTCTCCCCGGCTTCGTCCCCTTTCCAGGGAAAGGGAAAGATGAAAAACACGACGAACAAAGCCTTCCGTTTGACCCTGCACATGACGGCCCTCTCTGTACTCCTGCTCCTTCTCGCCGTCTTCTCCTCCCTCCTCCTCTTCTCACTCCCATCCATGAAGAGCTTGGGGTGGGGTTTCTACACGGGGAGGTTGTGGAACCCCTTCACCAACGAGTTCGGTGTCCTCCCCTTCGTCTTCGGGACTTTGGCGACTTCGTTTCTCGCGCTCCTGATGACCGTTCCCTCCTCTCTGGCCCTCTCCCTCCTCTTGGGGGAGTACTCCCGTGAAGGAGGGGTCGCCTCCTTTCTCAACTCCCTCATAGACCTTCTGGCGGGGATTCCCTCGGTTATCTACGGTTTCTGGGGGATGTTGGTCTTGATCCCCTTGGT
>JAMOAD010000186.1 GCA_023621955.1 Acidobacteriota bacterium | reverse complement strand
CTCCCCTTTTGTTTGACCTTCTCTCAACCAAGGACCGCTTTCGCCCCAGGCCTCCGCCTCTGAGGGAACGACTCTACGGAGGTGCTCCCCGGCCAGGAGGTTGTGCGTTCCCTTCTCCGGAAAAAGGGAGTGTCCCCAGTAGAGGCACGAAAAATGAAGTGTCCCTAGTAGAAGCGGTTAAGGCTTCCAGGTGGAAAGATCATTTTTTAAAACTATGAGAGGCTCGAAGAGTCCGGAGGATGGTTGTTGTGGTGAAACCCTGTCTCTTCAAGCTCCTTAGGGGTGAGAGGCGAGGACTGCTAGGGGATGGGGAAATTGAGAGAAAAAAGGGCAGGGGAGAGGGATCCCTCTCCCCTGCCGGGAAAGTCTATGAAAGGGTGGGTGTCAGTGTTTCTGTTCTTCCAGGGCCTTGTAGCGGTCGCCGGTGGAATCGACGATGGTTTTGTACCAGCTCTCCGGGTAGAGGGGGTGGTTGACGTTCCCCTTCTCGTCCCGGACGTTGCCGTCCATGTACTTGACGAAGAGGGTTTCCCAGAGGGATTTCCACTTCTCTAAGGTGATCCGGCTCTGACGGCAGGAGTACTCTGTCAGGTAGTCTCTTGCCCCTTGGGGGGCGTTCTTGTAGAGGGAGAGGGCCATCTTGTCGATCTCTGGGACTTCTGAGACGAACTTTCCTTCCAGTTCTCTCTGAAGGGTCTGAACCTCGGGGATCATGTCGCTGTAGCGGGTATAGGCGAGGTTGGAAACGGCGTTGAAGACCCAGAAGGCGGAGTTCCAGGAGAAGTGGTTGAAGGAGCCGCTCTTGTCGGAAAAGGGATCCGGGACCTTGTCGATGGAGCAGTAGATCGGTACGTAGACGGTGCTGTAGGTGTCGTCAACGCCGAACCAGAGGATGCCGCCGATCGGGTCGGGGAGCCATCCCCTGCTTTGGGCCACGAAGGAGAAGCCGGTCTGTTGAGTGGAGATCGCCCTTTCGTGGAAGTAGTCCTTCCCGTTGTACTTCCAAGTCATAGGGCGCCAACGGTAGGGGAGGGCGAAGGGCCCGGCACCGACATCCTTGGTCATATCCAGGTCGGTTCCCTCGTAGTGGTCCCGCATGAGCTCCATGGCGTCCCTGGCGGAGAGCTTCTTGTCCGGTTTGATCCAGAGAGGGAGGGGGGTGGCGTTCTTGTCCCCTTTGATGAACTCGGCGGGCAGCTTGAGGGAGGGGGAGATTCGCCGGAAGAGGCTCCAAACCCTCGCTTCGCAGAACCTTAGGGCGCCGAAGTCCAAGGGAGCGTAGGCGGCCTGGAAGCTGAAATCCTTATCTTCACCCTTGAAGAACCCCTTCTCTTTGGCGAAGGAGATGACTTCTTTGCTGTAGAGACAGTTCAGGGGATCGTTAAGAGGGAAGGTGGTAATTCGGGATTGGTTGGCGTGGGCGCAAACGTAACCGTCGGGAATCCTGAGGGCGACCCAGACGGCTCCCTTACCTTTGGGACCCTTACCGATCAGCTCCATGATCCAGACCTCTTTGGGGTCAGAGATGGAGAAGCTTTCGCCGGAACTGGCGTAACCGTACTCCTCGGCTAACCGTCCCATGGTTTGAACGGCTTCCCTGGCGGTCTTACTCCGTTGAAGGGCAACGTAGATCAAGGCGCCGTAGTCGACGACCCCTTCCGGGTCTACCAGCTCTTCCCGGCCTCCGAAAGTGGTCTCCCCGATGGCCACTTGGTACTCGTTGATGTTCCCGACCACCCTGTAGGTTTCCAGGGCCTGGGGTATCTTCCCAAGGTACTTGCCGCTGTCCCAGTCGAAGATGTTGATCGTCGTTCCCGGAAGGTGTTTCCCGGCGGGTATGTAGGAGAGGTATCCGTAGAGGGTATGGGAGTCCGCCGCGTAGGTGATGAGCGTCGAGCCGTCGGAAGTGGCCCCCTTGGTGACCAGCAGGTTTGTGCAGGCCTTCGAGGGAGCAGAAACGAACAGGGTTAAAAGGGTAAGGATTGCCAAGAGCGTAATAGACCGTTTCATCCGCGTGATTTTCGCCTCCTTTCTTTGAAGTCGTCCAAGGCCCGAACGGACCAAGAGTTTCATTGTAAAGGAAGCCTTGGACTTTGTAAAGGGAGGCCTGCTCTCTCCGACCTTGGTTGGAAGAGCCACATAAGAAGCGAGGCCACTAAGCCTGGGTGGAAAAAGGGGAGTCGATGGAGTAGAAGAGGATGGATCCATCCATGGAGCCTACGGCGAGAACCTTGCGTTAGCCTTGGAGCGAAAGGGATCCTGACACAGTCCGCAGGCCGGTTAGGAGGGGAGTTGGTTCCCAGGATGTGGAAGGAACAGAGCGCCTTCCTGAAAAGGTTGAAGCGGAGAAGTTTGATACCGACGTTTGGGAGGAGAAGAGAGCGGGGACCGGAGAGACCGGTCCCCGCTTCGGTGATTTAAAGGTTGAAAGAGTAGGCGGCGCCGACGAGAAGCCTCATGCCGCCGAGATCCACTTCTGTTTCGTAAGGTTCAA
>JAMOAD010000268.1 GCA_023621955.1 Acidobacteriota bacterium | reverse complement strand
TCGCGGCTCTTCTGGCGGGAGCGGGGGTGGGAGCCATGGTTCTCTTTCTGCCCTACCTTCTCGTGGGAGCGCTCTCTTCCTCCCTGACCGATCAGGGGTACCGGCGGGGACTCCAATGGCGGGCGACGGCGAAGACGCTCAAGGAGGAACTGAAGGGGGAAGGGTTCAACGTGGAACGGTGGGGAGGCGACCGTTTCCCCGCTTACTCCATAGCCTTGAACCTGACGGACGCTTTTCAAGAGGCCGTTAAGAAAGGGAAGATCACAGCCGCTCCCCCTTGGTTTTCAACCGCTCTGGCCGACAAGGCGGAGGTGGTCCAGTTCGGAGCCTTGATAGCCCTGATGACGGCTTCTTCCACAGGGGCCGCCGCCGGAGTGGGAGGAGGCGGTTGCTCTGCGGCGGGAGGAGGCTCCGGCGGTGCGGGTTGAGAGGCGTTGGCCTCAGGAGGAACGGCCATGAAGAGGCACACCCTTCTCCCGGTGGTGGTGCTCCTCTGTTCTGTCGCGCTCTGGGCCGACAGCCACAGCTATTCCAGCGGAGGCCTGAAGGTTTGGCTTCCCGAGGGGTGGAGGGTGGAGGTTGACGAAACGGCTCTCTTCGGGGAATCTCCGGACGGCGACAGCTTCGTTCTCCTGGAAGTCATGGAAGGGGCGGAGGGGATGGACGAAGCCAGAGGCTCCTATTTGAAGGCCCTCCAGGAGAGCTTTCCCGATTTTGAACTCGAGGAGGGCGAAGGAGAGGAGGGGGAGATCAACGGGATACGGGCCTCCTACTTTCGGGGAAACGCCACGAAAGAGGGGAAGGGGTGGTCTCTGGAAGTGGTCGTCCTGGTTACAGAAAGGACCGCGCTTCTCTTTATCGACGGAGTCGCCGAGCAGAAAGTCTCTCAGTACGCCCCTATAACAGAGAAGATCATCAAGAGTCTGGAAAAGATTTGAAGAGTCTTCCCCGGGGAGAGGGGATCCCGCTCCCCGGGGAAGAGAGAATCAGAGTCCCGCCTCCGAAGCCTTGATAAAGGGCTCCCAAGAGGTGGGATTGTGACGTTGTCCCCAGAGGAAGAGAAGCCCACCGAAGGGTGAACCGCCGTAGTTCTTGAACCACGCCGTGGCCTTCCCCTTCCCGTCTTTGGCGAGAACCACCGTGACCTTTGAAGGGTCAACGCCCCAGGAACCAAGGGTCCAGGCGGGAAGCCCCCAGCGGGTTCCCTCTTCGGTCACCTCCGCCCGGTAGGCGTCGTAATAACCGGAGTAGGGGATCTGGAGAAGCGCAGGCACCTTCTCCTCCGGTTTTCCCTGCTTGATGGTCCCGTCGGGAGCCCTCTCGCTCAGGTAAACGAGGGGGTAGAGCCCTAACCAGACTCCCCTTCCTCCTCGGCGGAAGAAGGAGATCAGCGGTGCTTCCCCTCCTCCCTCAGGGAAGAGGAGAGTCCGGGGGGCGGTGCTCTGCGTAAAGACGACGACCGAGGGGACGCCGTCGAGGATTCTCTCATGGATGAACTTCTCCAGGCCTGGGGTGTCGAGAACTGTGTAACCGGCATCTCTGTACGCCTCTCTGGCGGCGGTGTCGCCGGAAAACCAGAGGGGCTTCTGCGCGGCGTCCCAGTAGACAACCCTGTAGAGGGTGCGCTTCACGCTCTCCAGGGAGTAGATCGAGCCGTCGTCGGTGCCGAAGAAGACACGGCCCAGGGAGTCGCTGACAGGGGAAGAGAGGACCGGGGAGCGTGTGTCGAAGAGGGCCTTGAGTTTGCCGGAGGAACGCTCCACTGCGTAGAACCTTCCGTCGTGGGAACCGAAAAGGATCTCTTGGGCGGTGATTTCCGGTGTGGTGAAGACAAGATCTTTCGTGGAAAGCTTCCAAAGCTCCTTACCCGTAGCGGGGTCGAGACGTTCAACGAAGCGGCCGTCGGAAGAGCATGAGTAGAGCTCCCCCGGCGCCGTGGAGAGCGCGGTCGCCCAACTCCCTTTGTGGAGACTCTTCCAGAGGAGGCGTCCCGTGTTGGCGTCCAGGGCGTATACATGGAAATCCCGGGAAGAGACAAAGAGCCGACCGTCCAGAAGCGAGGGGGAGAAGAAGATCTCCCCTTTGGGGAAGTAGGTTTCACCTTTGGTTTTAAAGGTCCAGAGAACCTTCCCGTTGTCCAGAGACATGGCCGTGAGCCGACCCTCAAGGTTGCCCACGTAGAGGGTCTTCGAGTCGAAGGCGGGGGCTGATCGGACCGGGGCGCCGGTTGCGCTTTTCCAGAGGAGCTTTCCGCTCTGGGGGTCCAAGGCCGTCACCTCTCCGGCGGGGGTGAGGAGGAGGAGCCTTCCGCCGGCCAAGACGGGGGAAGGAAGGAAGTAATCCCACCCGTTCTCGTAGATAGGAAAGGGACCAACTTCATGGGTCCACAAAATCTTACCGTCGGAAGTGTCCAAAGCGTAGAGGTTCCCGGAGCGGGTGAGGAAGAAGGCCTGCTTGTCCATGGCCGCTGGGCGGCAGGGAAGAGCCCCCTGGAG
>JAMOAD010000102.1 GCA_023621955.1 Acidobacteriota bacterium | reverse complement strand
CTTTGTGTCCGAAAGGAGACTCTTCTCTCAGGAAAGAGGGAAAAGAGAAGGGAGAAGAGAAAAGAGAGAAGGACGACCGCCCCGAGAACCTTGGCCAGATTCTTGAGGCGCCGGCGGTCAGACACCCTTGAAGGGGAACCCCTCTAAGAGTTTCTTGTCCCCCATGGCCAAGTGGCTGATAAGATCGAGTTCGAAGTAGTTCTTCTTCTTCCAGATCTTCTCCTCCACCTTGCTGTAGAAGTGAGCGGCCGCTTGATCGATCTCCAGACGAAGGTACTTGTAGATGTTCCCTTCCTGCCGTCCCTTCTCGAGGAGGTCTCTCTTGTAGCTGAGGATGTCGGAGACCGAGACCCGGGAGAGGCGCTGAGCGTTACGGTGTTGCGTCTGCTCCTCTTCGCTCATCTCTTCGGGCTCTTCTACGGAAGCCGTAAAAACGTGGTGGCTGTTCTCGGCGACGTTGTGCTGAGAGGGCTGGTCCAGGAGGGTGGTCGTATAGATCTTCTTGAGGGGAAGGAGGTCGAGGGAAAGCCCCGTGATGTTGGTGAGAATCTCCAGGGCCTGGGGTTGGAAGGGGGGAAGGTTCGCGCCGTCGCAGAGGAGGATGGCCATGGTCTTCCCTTTGATCTTCAGAGGGAGGAGGTAGAGAGTCGCCGGTTCCGGTGTGTCGAGCCTCGTCAGGACCATCTTCTCTTCTGAGAAGGTGTCGGCGGCACCGAGGAAGGGGAGACCGGTATCGAAGACGCGTCGCAGAGAGGTGTCCAGGGAGCAGGGGATTGCGACATTGGAAAGCTGACCCTTGGCCAGGGCGCTCCCTTGGGTCTTGAAGAGGAGGAAGGTCTCCCTCTTCTTGATGAAGAAATAGGCCCGAGAAGAGAAGTGGGAAACCCCATCCATCATCTCGTTGAGGATAGCGTTCTGGTTCTCCCCCTGAAGGATCCGGTTGATCGATTCGCTAAGCAGTTCCAGGGACTGAACAACGTCAGGACGCTCGGCGCCCTCCTTCGCCATCGCCTCTTGGGCTTCCTGAGCCTCTTTGTCGGCTTGTTCCTTCGCCTCTTTGTAGATCTCCTCCCGCCATACCTTGAGGGCGTTGTCCAGCTCCCCCGTCTCATCGGGAGAGAGGTGGGAGACCATCTCCGCTCCGCGGCTCCGGAAGAGGTCGGCGATCGATTCGAAGAGCTCATCCCAACTGGCCTCGGCCTTTCTTCTGCGCGCGGCCAACCAGTTTTCCCAAACCACCTTCACTTCGTTTTCACTCATGTCTCCCTCTCCTAAGGGGAAGTTCTCTCCTACCATACCCCTTTTTCTCATCCCTCTCAAGGGGAAGGGGTTTCCAGGGTCTCCTCTTCAGGGATCAGGCTCTTGCCGAAGAGGCCGTAGACTTTGTAACGGGAGGCTCTCAGGTTGTGAAGGATGTTGTTCATCCCATGGTTATCATCCAGAATCCAGGACATTTCGGAGGCGACGATTCCCTTGGAGATCGCCGAAGAGATCACCTTGTAGTAGAGAACGGCATCGAGTCCACGTCGCCGGTAGGCCGGTCTGACCCCCATGACGGCAACCCGCATCTCCTTGACCCGGGAGATCCCGAAGAGAAGACGGAAGAGACCGAAGGGGAACAAACGGCCCTTGATCTTGTAAAACACCTTGTTCACGTCCCGGACTCCGGCGATAAAGGCCACAGGCTCACCCCTCTCTTCGGCGATGTAGAAGAGATCGGGATCGAGAACAGGCTTGAGGGACTTGCCCAAGGCGTCGATCTCCCTGTCCGTAAAGGGGACGAACCCCCAGTTGTCCTTCCAGGCCTCGTTGTATACCACCCGGATCTTATCCAGATCGTCTTTGAACCGCCTTCCCATGGCGATGGAGCGGATGGTGATATCCCCCCGCCCCTCGACTCTCTCGACAAAGCTTTTCAAGCGGTCCGAGAGGAGCACCGTATCCTTCTGAACGTACCAGGCCCAGAGCTCTTTCTTCTTGGCCAGGCCGCACCCTTCTAAAAGGGGAGGAACATACTCGGGGTTGTAAGGCATCATGACCATGGGGGTACGGTCGAAGCCCTTCAGGAGGACTCCCCCCTCCTCGTTTGTCGAGAAGTTGAATGGGCCGAGAATCTCCTTCATCCCCCTCTCCCGGAGCCACTCCTCTGCGGCTCCGAAGAGAGCCGAGGCGGCCTCAAGATCGTCCTCGCAGTCGAAGAAGCCGAAAAAGCCCGTGGGGGTTTGAAACTTCTCTATATAACGGCGGTTCACCCCGGCGGTGATCCTCCCCAGGGTGCGCCCGTTCCGACGGAAGAGGAAATACTCCCCTTCGCTGTACTCGAAGAAAGGGTTCTTCCGCCGGTCCAGCCTCTCCCGCATCTCCAGCTTCAGGGGGGGGACCCAGCAAGGGAACCGGTTCTCCCCGTAAAGACGGAAGGGGAGGTCGATAAACTCCTTCAGCTCGCTCTTGGAGCGGACGGTGACGATTCCGTTCTCGATCATCTTCACTCTTTCGAAACC
>JAMOAD010000260.1 GCA_023621955.1 Acidobacteriota bacterium | reverse complement strand
CACCCTCTACAGTTTTGGATACGCGGGAGAGCTTTCGGCCTTGACAATGGAGGGTAAGTTTCTCTGGTCCCGGGTACAGTATTTGGGGATAGCCCCCCTTCCCGCCCTCTGGCTGCTCCTTTCCATCAGGGCTACAGACCGGACGCAACTGCTCACGCCCCTTCTCAGGAAGGCGCTGGTTCTCCTCCCCCTCATCACCCTCACCCTTCACGCCTCCTCCCCCTGGCACAACCTCTACTACCGAAACCTCTCCCTGGTCCACTCCGGTCCCTTCCTTCTTCTCCATTTTCAACGGGGTCTCTGGTACTATGTCCATCTGGGAATGCTTCAGCTCTCCTTTCTCGCTGGCAACATCCTCTTTTTCCTCTCCTGGAAGAACTCTTCCCTCTCCGGGCGCCGGGAATCGGCGGTACTCCTTACCGCGTCCCTCTTCCCCTGGGTCACACACATCCTCTACATCATCGGCCTGAACCCTTGGGGAGTGGACACAAACCCCTTTGTCCTCACGGTGACGACCATCGTCTGCGGATGGGGATTTTTCAGGCACAAGCTTCTCAACCTGATGCCCTTCGCCCGGGAGAGGATCCTTGAGGTTATGTCCGAAGGGGTCATCGTCGTTGACAAGAAGAACAGAATCATCGATTTCAACTCCTCCGCGGGGAGTATGATCCCCCCCCTTGTTCCCCGCTCTCTGGGAATGAAGGTTGAGGAGGTTTTCGCTTCCATACCGGAGCTCTTGGAAGCCCTACGCCTCGAAGAACCCCTTGGTCATGAGCTCTCACTGCCTGATCACCGAGGGGAACGTTCTTTCCGTTGCCGGATTTCCCATATCCGAGACCGAGGAGGAAGCCTCCTGGCCAAGGCGGTCTTCATCTCGGATGTCTCCGAGCAGAACAACCTGAGGAAAAACCTCGAGAAGGTGATCGCCTTCGATGAACTGACCGGGCTTTACACCCACCGTCACTTCTGGGAAACCTGTCGACGCGAGCTGCTCCGCTGCAGGCGGAGAGGGAACCCCTTCGCGATCCTCCTCATCAGCCTTAATCTCTTCCAGGAGGTCAAGCTACGTTACGGCCACGAAGCAGAAGACCTTGTCCTCAAAGAGATTGCCGCCCTCTGCACAAAGACGGTCAGAGCCTACGACATCCTCGGTCGCTACGGAGACGAAGAGTTCGCCCTTCTGCTTCCCGAAACGGACCTTCAGGGAGCTTTGAGCGTAGTCGAAAGGCTAAGCAGGGAGATCTCGCAGGCCAAGATTCCCTTCCGGAGCTCTCATCTGAAGGTCACAGCCTCCTTCGGAATCGTCCCCTCGAACCCCGGCGCAGACGACGACCTGGAAAGTCTTCTTCTCCGCGCCGAGCGCGCCGTCCTTCAGGCGAAAGAAGAGGACCTCGGCAAGGTTGTCTCACTCCTCCCGACGGGAACGGCTGAGCCGGTTGTTTAAGGCTCGGCGGGTCAGCCCCAGCATCTGGGCGGCGATTCCCTGATTGTTGTTGGCCCTTTTCAAAGCCTCCGCGATCAGGAGTTCCTCGGTCATCTCGAGAGTCGGCAAGGGATCGGGGAAGAGAACCTCCACCTCTCGTGCCTCCCTCTCCTCGGCCAGGGGAATGGGGAAGTTTTTCTGCCCAACCCGCTCCCGAAAGCTTTCGAGAGAGAGGATGTTCCCCTTGTGGCGGCTGAGGGCGTCGTAGATCATCGCCTCCAGCTCGCGGACGTTTCCCGGAAAGGGGTAGTTTCTGAGGAGAACCGGAAGCTCCTTGGGAACAACCGGTTTGGGCTTGCCCATCTTCTCCGCCGCACGATCCAAGAAATGGTCGATCAGGAGGGGAATGTCCTCTTTCCTCTCCCGGAGCGGGGGAATGTTGATGTTGTGGGTCTGAAGACGGTAAAAGAGGTCCTTGCGGAAGGAGCCTTTTTCCTTCATCGTCTCCAGGGGGCAGTTGGTGGCGACCACCACTCTGGCGTCGGTCAGCTTGGGATGGTCCGAACCGATGGAGTAGTACTTTCCCTCCTGAAGAAGCCTCAAGAGTTTCACCTGGGACTCCAAACGAAGGTCCCCGATCTCGTCCAGGAAGAGAGTCCCCCCGGCGGCCTCCTCGATGAGTCCCTTCCTCTCGTAGTCGGCCCCAGTGAAGGCCCCTTTCCTATGGCCGAAGAGGGTATCCGAGAAGAGGGTGTCATCGACGCCCGCCACGTTCAAGGCGACGAAGTTTCCACTCCTCCCGCTGGCCCCATGGATCGCCCGAGCGATCAGCTCCTTCCCGACCCCCGTCTCTCCGGTTACAAGGACCGGGAGGGATGTTCCGGAGATGGCCTCAACGTACTGGAAGATCGACCTCATCGAGGGGCTCTGGGTAACCATGGCGGAGAATACCTCCGGTTTGTCCAACTTGTTGGAGAGGAGGTACTGCTTCAAGAGGATGTTCTCGTTCCTGATCTGACTGTAATCGACGGCGTTTCGGACCGCTGTCACGAGGCGGTGCTCGTCTACGGGTTTGACCATGT
>JAMOAD010000223.1 GCA_023621955.1 Acidobacteriota bacterium | reverse complement strand
CTCGACTTGACCCAGCTCGGCTTCGAGTCCTCTTCGCTGGAGCGTTTTCAGAAGAACATCCGACGGCCTTGGGGAATGATCCTCGTCACGGGGCCGACGGGGTCGGGGAAGACGAACACTCTCTATTCGGCGATCTCGACGCTGAACGTTCCGGACACGAACATCATGACCGTTGAGGATCCTGTCGAGTTCAACCTCTACGGGATCAACCAGGTCAACGTGAACGAGGACGCGGGGCTCACTTTCGCCTCCGCCCTTCGCTCCTTTCTCCGTCAGGACCCCAACATCATTCTGGTGGGAGAGATCAGGGACTTCGAGACCGGCGACATCGGGATCAAAGCCGCCCTCACAGGCCACTTGGTCCTGTCGACCCTCCACACCAACGACGCCCCTTCGACCATCACCAGACTCATTAACATGGGAATCGAGCCTTACCTTGTCTCGTCCTCCCTGCTTCTCGTGGTCGCGCAACGGCTTATCCGAAGGCTCTGTTCCAAGTGTAAAGAGGAAGCGGCGTATCCTCCCAAGGTTCTCATCGATGTCGGTTTCAGCCCTGAAGAGGCAAAGACTCTCAAGATCTTCAAACCCAAGGGTTGCCCCGTCTGCCACCAGACGGGCTATAAAGGGCGGGTAGGGCTTTTCGAAGTGATGGAGATCTCCGATGAGATCAAAGAGCTCATCGCCTCCGGCACATCCCATTCCGAACTGCGGCGAAAAGCCATTGAACAAGGTATGTTCACTCTCAGAAAGAGTGGTTTGGAAAAGGTGAAAAACGGGATGACCTCTATCGAAGAGGTTGTTCGGGAGACTGTCAAAGTCTAGGAGGTAAACAATGGCGATGCCTCTCCATCAGCTCCTGAAGATTATGTTGGACGAAAACGCTTCGGATCTCCACATCACGACAAACTCACCGCCTCAGATTCGGGTTCACGGGAACCTCAAGCCCCTCAACCACCCACCTCTGTCGGCTCCGGAGACGAAGCAACTGGTCTACTCGATTCTTTCGGACTCGCAGAAGCACCGTTTCGAAGAGGATCTGGAACTGGATTTTTCCTTCGGGATCAAGGGTTTGGCAAGGTTCAGGGCCAACGTTTTCTACCAAAGAGGCGCCGTGAGCGGAGCCTTCCGGATGATCCCCTTCGAGAAGAGAAGCTTCGAAGAGCTGGGGTTGCCCCATGTGGTGACCTCCCTCTGCGATAAGCCGCGGGGGTTGGTGCTCGTTACCGGGCCGACGGGCTCCGGAAAGTCCACGACCCTTGCCTCCATGATCGACAAGATCAACGCCGAGAAGCCTCTCCACATCATCACCATCGAAGACCCTATCGAGTACCTCCATACTCATAAGAGGGCCGTGGTGAACCAGAGGGAGGTCTTCACCGATACAAAGAGCTTTTCAACAGCATTGCGGGCCGCTCTCCGTGAAGACCCCGACGTTGTGCTCGTCGGAGAGATGAGGGATCTGGAGACCGTCGAGACCGCTCTCCGGGTCGCCGAGACCGGCCATCTCACCTTCGCCACGCTGCACACCAACAGCGCCTCTCAAACCATCAACAGGATTATCGATATCTTCCCCGCGGCCCAACAGGGGCAGATTCGGACCCAACTCTCCCTGGTGTTGGAGGGGATTCTCACCCAAACCCTTCTTCCTCGGGCCGACGGACGCGGTCGGGTCCTCTCCATGGAGGTTCTGGTTCCCACTCCGGCCATCCGAAACCTGATCCGGGAGGACAAGATCCACCAGATCTACTCCTCCATGCAGACTTCCCAAGAGAAGACGGGGATGCAGACTTTCAACCAATCCCTCGCGGCCCTTGTCTTCAAGAGGCTTATCACACAAGAGTTGGCCTTAAGCGTCTCTCATAACCCTCAGGAGCTGAGCGACATGTTCCTCAAGGGGCAGTCGTCTCTCCCCGCGCACCTTTTCCAGGCCTACAGCGGAGCGTCGGGGTTCCAGTTTTCACCAAACCTCGGGAAAGGTATGTAAGGAGGAGAAGCCATGGCAACCTTCGTCTATGTGGGGAAAAACAAATTCGGTCAGCCCGTGAAGGGGGAAAAGGTCGCCGCCTCCCTGGAAGAAGCCAAGAGGTTGTTGAACCGGGATCAGGTCGTCGTTCAGAGGATCCGTGCCAAAGGGGGAATCGGCGCGTTGATGCAGAAGTTCCAGATGAAGGCCGCGTCTGTCGTGGAGCTGGCGGTCTTCACCCGGCAGATGTCCACGATCATCAACTCCGGAATCCCTCTCACCCAAGGTTTGGATATTATCGCCGATCAGATCAAGAACCGGCGGTTCAAAGAGATCATCAACGGTGTGAGCAACGATGTCAAGAGCGGCCTCTCCCTTGAGGATGCCCTGAGGAAGCACCCGGACGCCTTCTCAGAGCTCTATGTTAACATGGCCGTGGCCGGGGAAAAATCGGGAAACCTTCCGGACATCCTCTCCCGGCTGGCCAAGTACATGGAGAGGGAGGCCTCGGTGAAGGGCAAGATCAAGTCGGCCATGACCTACCCCTTGGTGGTCATCTCCGTAGCCATCACCATCACCGGTTTCATTCTCTACAAGGTTGTCCCTACCTTTGCGAACCTTTTTAAGGACCTGGGGGCGGAGCTCCCGTTGCCCACCCAGTTGGTCGTCGCCGCTTCCGACCTGATCGTGAACAACATCATCTTCATTGTCCTTGGCGTCGTCGGTGGCATCTTCTTCCTGCGAAACTACTACAAGACCTACCGGGGAAGACGGGTTCTCGACGGAATACTCCTCAAGATGCCGGTTATGAAGGAACTGCTGATCAAAGGCGCCGTGGCGAGATTTTCCCGAACCCTCTCCACCATGATCTCCAGCGGTATCGACCTCCTCGTTGGTTTGGAGATTACCGCCAGGACTTCCGGCAACTCCATCATCGAGGACGCCATCATGGAGACCCGGAACATGGTCACTCAGGGACGGAGTCTGAGCGAATCGATTCTGGGGTTCAAGGTTTTTCCCTCTATGTTGGGGCAGATGGTGAAGGTCGGTGAAGACACGGGCTCTCTGGATGAGATGCTCTCCAAGATCGCCGACTTCTATGAGGAAGAGGTGGATAGAGCCGTTGATACCTTGATGAGCCTGATCGAGCCCCTGATGATCACCCTTCTGGGCGTCTTGATCGGCGGAATCGTGGTCGCCCTCTATCTGCCCATGTTCTCTTTGGTCCAAGCCATCGGCTGATGCCGGCGCTCCGGGGAGAGAGGTGGAACTGAGAGGTGACTGGCTGATATTCGGCCGTTTTCTTGTCACTGTCGGCCTTCTCCTCACCGTGGCGGTCTTCAACCTCCTCTACCCGGGGGCGTTGGACTATTCCACCGTCTACAGGGTCATAGCCCTGATCCTCTCCCTCTCGGTGCTCTACTTCCTGTTGAAGCAGAGCACCAAGGTCAGCAGGGACTTCCTGATCAAGTTTCAGCTCATTGTCGATGTCCTTCTGATCTGTGCCTTGATCTACGTGACCGGAGTTCACGAGAGCCCTTTCCTCATCCTGTTCTTTCTCCCGATCCTCCTCTCCGCGCTTCTCCTGAACAAGAAGAACACCCTCCTCTTCGGGGTCTACACCTTCCTTTCATTGCTGGGAACCGTGGCCTTTTACCACCTCCTTACCCCTCCGGGAAGCCTCTTCTCCCTTCTCAACAGAATGGTGATCTACGCCTTCTCCTTCGGAGGGGTCTCCCTGTTGGCCACCTACCTGAGCGAGAGAGTGAGACGCCAACAAGAGGAGTTTTCCTCTCTCTCCCTGCTCATGCAGGCGGTCATGGAAAACGTTGACTACGCCTTCGTCACCGTGGACCCCGAAAAGGGGAGTGTCGTTTTTCAAAACCGTCGGGCTCGGGAGCTCTTCCCCTCCTCTAACCAGTTCTTCGATTTCTTCGAAACCCTCTCTCTACCGCTTTCTCAAGAGGAGAGGAGCCGGGAGTGGGAGAAAGAGATGGGGGACCGGGTCTTCTCCGTTCAGGTTCAAAGGCTCGATTTTCAAACCCGTGCACTCCTTCTCTTCCTGCTTAGGGATAGAACCTGGGAGAAGCGGAGAGAGCGGGAGGCGCGGCGAAGGGAAAAATTGGCCTCCTTGGGGGAGATCGCCGCGGGAATGGCCCATGAGATCCGTAACCCCTTGACCTCCGTCATGGCCTCTCTCCAACTCTTGAGCGAGGCACCGGCGAGACAGGAAGACCATCTGAAACTTCTCTCCATCATCGTCGAGGATTTTCGCCGCCTCTCTTCGGTCATCGAGGATTTCTTGATCTTTACAGAAAACCGGACTTTTCAGGTCGTGGAATTCGATGGGAATATTGTTTACAAACAGGTTCTGAAAGAGCTTGAGAGGGATGGCTATGATCTGACGAAGATTAAGAATGTATCACCGGAAGAGCCTATATCCTTCAAGGGGAACGCCTACCATTTTAGCATTTTAGTTAAAAATTTGTTGACTAATTCAATCAAAGCTGTTACAAATAGTTCAGGTTATGTCAAAGTAGAAATTCGTCAGTACGGGGAAGAACTCCGGATTGTCGTGGAGGACACGGGAGTGGGTATGGAGACAAAGACCCTCAATCAGATCTTCGATCCGTTCTACTCCAACTTTCGCCAAGGGGGAATGGGAGTGGGGCTTTCTATCGTTAAGAGGATCGTGGACCTATACGATGGAACCCTCGACGTCGAGAGCGAACCCGGAGAGGGGAGCCGCTTCTCTGTCACCCTTCACTCGCTTCAAACGCCCACGGAGGATCGATGAGAATCCTGGTCGTTGACGACGAGAAAAACATCGGAGAGGTCATTCGCCTCCTCTTCTCCCATGACGGTTTTGAGGTGGAGACTTGTCTCACCGGACGAGAGGGTTTGGCGAAGATGGAGAAGGGGCTCTACGATGTGGTCATCTCAGACATCCGCCTTCCCGACATCACGGGGATCGAGATCCTTCGTTGGGTTCAGGAGCACACTCCGGAGATTCCCGTCGTTCTGATCACAGCCTATGCCTCCACTTCCCAGGCCATAGAGGCCATGAAGATCGGTGCGGAGGACTACATCATCAAGCCCTTCGATATCAACGAGTTGAGAGTCGTTGTCTCGAAAGCCTACGAGAAGAGAAAGCTGAGAATCGAAAACTTACGCCTGAGAAAAGAGCTTGAAGAGAGCCATGGCTTTTCGAACCTTCTAGGGCGGTGTAAACCGATGCAAAGGGTCTTCGTCTTCATCGACAAGATTGCCCCTACCGATTCTACCGTTTTGATCACCGGAGAGAGCGGAACGGGGAAAGATCTGGTCGCCCAGGCGATTCACTACCGGAGCCACAGGAAGGAAAATCCTTTCGTCTCCATCAACTGCGCCTCCATTCCCGAGAACCTTCTGGAATCGGAGCTCTTCGGCTATAAAAGGGGGGCTTTCACCGGCGCCGTGGCCGACAAGGTCGGCCTCTTTCAAGAGGCCTCCGGTGGGACCCTCTTCCTGGATGAGATTGGCGAGATGCCCCTCTCCCTGCAGGCGAAGATTCTGCGTGTTCTTCAGGATAAGAAGGTTCGCCGCTTAGGCGAAAACACCGAGAAAAACGTCGACGTCCGGGTCGTGGCGGCAACGAACCACAACCTAGGTGCGAGAATCGAGGCGGGGCTCTTCCGGGAGGATCTTTACTACCGGCTCAACGTCCTGCAGATCGATCTGCCCCCTCTGAGGCACCGGCCCGAGGATATTCCTCTGCTCTTCAACCACTTCCTGGAGCTTCAGAACCGCAAACAGAACAAGAACATCTCCGGAGCCGAGCCGAAACTCATGGAGATTTTCTACAACTACCGGTGGCCTGGAAACGTACGCCAGATGGAGCACATCGTAGAGAGGCTGGTGGTGCTTTCCGAGGGGGACCAGCTGACGACGGATCTTCTCCCTCCGGATTTTCTCAGGGAGTACGGCCGACAAGAGAGTTTTCAACCTGGTCTCTTGAAGGAGGGCTTCTCCCTTACGGACTACCTGGATGGGTTGACCAGGGAGATTATTCTCAAGGCTCTCGCTCAGAGTGGAAACAACAGGAGGGAGACCGCCCGCTCCCTGGGCCTTTCTTACCGTTCCCTCCGTTACTATATCGAAAAGTATGGCTTGAGAGAGTAATCCAAAACAATGGGAGGTAGGCTATGAGACCGAGAAAGAACAAGTGGGACAAGAAGAAAGAGTACTTCTTGAAGGTTTCGAAGAAGGTGTTCCTCAAAGAGGGGCTCGTCTCTTCCAACATGAAGGATATCGCCGCCAAGGCGGGGGTTTCCAGAACGGCCCTCTACTACTACTTCAAATCCAAGAAAGACATACTCAGAGAGATTGTGAAGTGTGGTTTGGAGGTCTATTTCAACGATCTGATCCACGATATCACCCTGGCGAAGAGTAAACAGGACATCCGTCAAGCGATCCTGAAAAACTACTTCGAGATGATCAAGAAGGACAAGGAGTTCGTCTTCATCTACATGCAGCTCCTCGTCAAGACCAACGAGACATCGCTTGTCTCCATCCGCGAATACTTCAAGAAGCAGCAGAAGGAGTGGTACCAGAAGCTGAACGAACAGATCCGGGAGAAGAAGATGGATATCAGCGACGACGAGTTCCGTCTCATGTCCATCTTTTCCAACGGAATGGTCTTCGCTTACTTCATCGGCACCTCCTTCGAAGAGATCAAGAAACTTACCGATCAGTTCCTCGCGGGCTTCAACCCTCAATAAGCCCCCCTTGCTTTTCCTCACCCAGAAGGTAGAATATAGCTTCTGGCAAGGAGGAAGGCAATGGACAAGCGTAAGCTGATTATTACAGGGGAGAACCTTACCCTTCAAGAGAGTCGAGAGGTTGCCGAGGGAAGGTCTTCGGTGGAAGTGGCTCCCTTAAGCCGCAAAAAGGTCGAAGAGAGCCGCTTGAAGATGGAAGAGCGGATGGGGGGTGAGACTCCTATCTACGGCTTCAACATGGGCTTTGGGCAGCATCAGAACGTTCGAGTCAGCCCGGAGAACCTGGCCAAGCTGCAGGTGAACCTCATCCGAACCCATGCCATCTCCTTTGGCGATTCCGCCCCGATCCCCGTTGTCCGAGCCGCGATGCTCTTCCGCGCCAACGCTTTGGCCAAGGGTCTTTCCGGTGTAAGGTGGGAGGTTGTGGAGACTCTCGTCCAGTGGATCAACAACCCGAACCTCTGCCCCTGGGTTCCCAAGATCGGATCTCTCGGCGCCAGCGGTGACCTCTCTCCCCTCTCCCATATTGCCATGAACCTGCTTGGGGAAGGGAGGTGTTGGCATAGGGAGGATGGGTCGTGGGTCCTAGTGGATGCCGCGGGGGCCCTGGAGAAAGAGGGAGTGAAGCCGCTGGTCCTGGAAGCCAAGGATGGTTTGGCCCTTAACAACGGGATGCAGTTTACGACGGCTTACCTCGCTTACCTGATAGACAGGGTCGAGACGGCGGTCACCCTCTCTCTGGCTCTCGGAGCCGCCCTTTCAGAGGTGATGCTGGCAACGGACCTCCCTTTCATCCCCGATGTTCAGAGGGCTCGTCCCTATCCTGGCCAAGAGAAGGCCGCCCGTCTTCTGGTTGCCTGCTTTCAGGGAAGTGGGATCAGGGAATCCCATCGCTCCCCCGAACTGGACCCCAACACCCAAGACCCCTACAGCTCCAGGTGCCTGCCCCAGGTTTACGGCCCCTGTTTGGATGCGATCACTTACGCCCGTCGGCAGATGGAGGTTGAGATCAACTCGGCCACCGATAACCCCTTGGTCTTTGGGGATAAGGTCGTCTCGGGGGGGAATTTCCACGGCATGCCCGTCGCTCTTACGGCCGCTCACCTCTTCAACGCCTTCTGCGGTGTCGTGAAGATGGGCGAGGCCAGGGTGAGAAGGGTTGTTGACAAAGAGAAGAACCGCTTAGGGGTCAGTTGCCTGATCTCCCCCGAGGCGGATAGGCAAGTCTCCTCGGGAATGATGATCTTGGAATACTCTTACCACGCCCTCTGCAACCTGATACTCTCCTGGAACAGCCCCGCCTTCCTCTTCTCCGCCTCCAGCGCGTCGGGCCAAGAGGACCATGTCTCCCACGCCCCCACGGTTGTTCTGAACCTTGAACGGGCGCTGGATCACTTCTCCTACCTGTTGGCCCTGGAGACCTTCATGACCTTGCAGGGATACGCCGTGCTGGAGAAGCTGGAAACGCCGTGGAGGGAGAGTGGAAGGATCCCCCAGGAGGGAAAACTGACCCCTGGGCGTATGGGAAAACTCCTTCAGAGACTCTCGAAGAGTTGCTTCCGACCCCTTGACCAAGACCGACACATGCAAGATGAGGTCGAACGTTTGAGAGAGGAGCTCTTTCTCTCCGACCGGTTGGCCTTGGAGCTGAAAGATTGGGATCTTTAAGGGAACCTTTTCCCCCGGTCCTTCGTTCCCTTATCACATGGTCCCTTCAGTAGAGGGCTTTACTTAGGAGGAGAGATGAACAGTGTGCGTAAGCTTCTGGGATGGTTGATTCTGATTTTCCTCGCTTTTCCCCTCTTCTTTGGATGCTTATGGACCGCCGGGATCACCAGGGCGGTCTTCTCTCCGGCCTTTCTTTCAAAACTTCCGATCCGGACGGCCCAGCACCTCCCCGCCCTGACCGAACAGATGGTGGACCTCATGGAGCACGAGAACAGAGGGCGGAGGGTCACCGAGAGCGATCGGGTCTGGGCCGCGGCTTTTCGCAAGAGCCCCTATCCCCTCTCCCTCTACATTCAAGAGAGCGGTATCATCCAGTGGATGGAGGAAGATCTCTCGAAAGCCCTCTACAAGACAGGCGAGATTTGGCAGGGAAAAGTTTTACCCCAAGATGTGGAGCTCTCGAATCGGAGAATCCGTGAGGCCCTAACGGGGGAGAAGTTTGATCTCTTCACGAAAAACCTTATGGACCAGCTTCCCAGCTGCGACGCCTCTCAGAGGTATCTCTGGGAGAAGGTTCCTGTCAAAGGATGGGACGATGCGGACTTACCCGCCTGCAGGCCGGATCCGGAGCTCCTGGCCCAGGCGAGGGAGCGGTTTAAGAGCGATTTTCTCAAGGAGGTTCCCGAGAGGGTTGTCCTCGTCAAAGCCTCCACGTTCTCGCAGGAAGACCTCTCTTGGGTCTCCAAACTCTCCTCCTTGACCTACCTGCTCCTTTTCGTTCCCCTCCTCTTTGTCCTTCTGGGTGCATGGCTCGCTTTTCCTGGGCTGGTCCCGTTTCTCAGAGGGCTGGGCTTCTTCGGTATCCTGGCAGGAGGCCTCTCCTGGTTGGGTGCTTGGTTCCTGAAGACAATCATCGGCTGGTCTTCTACCCCTCTCAGATTCTTCGAAGTCTCTTACGATCCCGGTGATGCCCTCTTCATGTCCTTCATTCAGCCCCTCTTCTCCTTCCTCGCCGGTGAATTCTTCCAGTCCATCGTCTTTCTCTCTACGGCGACACTCCTCCTGGGAGTCTTCTGTGTCGCCTTCTCCCACTTCTACCAGGAGCGGAAGGGGGAGAACTCCGCCGAATCTTGAAGGAGACGTCTCTTAGGCATTGACCTTTCCGAGGCGAGACAATAAAATACTCCAGAACCGGCAGAGGCCGGAGCGGGAGGTCCCATGGCGTTGGGAAGTGTCTTCGAAATTCTCAAGATCGGTGTTGGCCCGAGCTCTTCCCATACCCTTGGGCCGGCGCAGGCGGGGCTTCATTTCAGGGGCCTGCGCCCTTGTTGGGACGGGGAACAAGATCTCCGCTTGAAAGTCTCTCTCTACGGGAGCCTTGCGCTGACGGGGAAGGGCCACTTGACGGATGTGGCCGTTACCGCTGGACTAGGGGGGTACGATCCGGAGAAGACTCCGGGTTCGCCTCTGAGGCTCTTCCATGAGACCGAAGAGAGGGGGTTTCTGACGTTTCCCCGGGAAGCGAGAGTCTCTTTTTCCCCCTCCCATGACATCGTCTACGATACGGAGCGGGAAGACCTTCTCCACCCGAATACTCTGAGAATCGACCTTTTTTCCCAGGGGACTCTCATCGAAAGCGGGGAGTACCTCTCCGTCGGAGGAGGGGTTTTGGAGGGGAACCGGATTTGTCTCTCCTCATCACGGAGAGGGAGCGCCGGACTTGCCTCTATGGGAGAGGTCATGGCGGTTTGTGAGCGGGAAGAGGAGGACCTGGTTGCCTTCATCCTGGAGCACGAGCGCCTTGTGGCCGGAAAAGAGCCCTTTCAAGTCTACGCTAGGCTCCAGAGGCTCTGGGAAATCATGCAAGAGAGCATCCACAGGGGAGTCTCCACACGAGGGGTTCTTCCCGGCGAGCTCAAACTCGTTCGGAAGGCTCCGGAGCTGATGAGCCGCTTCCATAAGAAGATCGTGGAATGGAAGATCCTCTCCCAGGTGATCACCCTTGGCAGTATCTACGCGATCGCCGTGGCCGAAGAGAACGCCTCCGGGGCCAGGCTCGTCACGGCCCCTACCTGTGGCTCCGCAGGGGTCGTTCCCGCGGTCCTCAAAATCTTGGAAGACCGGTTTCACTACTCCCAAGAGAGAATCCTCCAAGCCCTCTTGATCGCCGGGCTGATAGGCGCCTTGGTCAAGCACAACGCCTCGATCTCAGGGGCCGAGATCGGTTGCCAGGGGGAGGTGGGGACCGCCAGCGCCATGGCCGCGGCGGCTGCCTCTTTTCTCCTGGGAGGGACCCTTTCCCAGATCGAGTCGGCCGCCGAAACCGCTTTGGAACACCACCTCGGCTTGACCTGCGACCCTGTGAAAGGGTTGGTTCAGATCCCCTGCATCGAGCGTAACGCCGTTGGGGCCGTGACGGCACTGAACGCCGCCAACCTCTCTCTCCTGACCTCCGGGAAACACCGGATCAGCTTTGATACGGTGGTCGAGACAATGCAACAGGTGGGAAGGGACATGAACCGTAAGTACAAGGAGACCGCCCTGGGAGGGCTGGCGACTCTCTACCGCTCCGTCGGCGAAGACGACCCCTTGGGAAGCGCCTGATCTTAAGGCTTGTGTTCTGGTCTGAGAAGGTCGAAGAGGGTCTTCACGGGGGTGAAGGTCGACAGGGGAACCTCCACAAAGACCGTCGTCCAGTGAGCCATGGCCCCGTTCCAAAGGCCTGGGTGCTCCAGGGCCTTCAAGGTCTTCCCCCCCTTGGACTTTATGGAGAGGAAGGAGGTGGAGGGGTCCGAAAAGAGGGCGAGGGGGTAGGGGCGGCCCTGGCGGTCTCTCAGGGCGCAGACAAGGTCTACGGGGTTGAAGTGGGTTGAGCTTTCCCAAAGGGCTCTCTGGGAGTGTGTCTCCCGATCGACCTGGGAAGATTCGACGATCTGAAGGGAGGGCCCCTCCGGGCCGGAGACCCAGAAGGGTCCTCCCCCCGGTTCCCCTTGATTCCGGACCATTCCGCAAACCCTCATGGGCCTTTCGAGGAGGGAGAGGATCTTCCTTCGGCTGTCGGGCCAGGGGAGGGTGAAGAGCACTTCCGATGGGGAGAGGGAGAGGCCTTCTTTCAGGAAGGCCAAGAGGCGCTTCTTCTCTTCCGGAGTTGGTTCCCCTTCCTTCAGCCGATCCGTCCAAGAGAAGGCCTCCTCCTGGAGAAGAACGAGAAGCCCCCCGAGGAGCCGTGACCAATGAAGCCTCTCCTCGAGGCGGGATAGGGGGGCGACGTTGTCGATGTTTCGCAGGAAAACGATGTCCCCCTGGAGGGCCTCCAGGTTCTTGAGCAGGGCACCGTGTCCGCCGGGTCTGAAGAGAAGCCTTCCCTCATGGTCCCGGAAGGGGAGATTCTCCGCGTTCACGGCGATCGTGTCGGTGGAAGGGCTCTGAACCGAAAAGCTTACTTCAGCGTGAATCCCCCGTCCGGTGTAGAGGGGAAGCCGCTCTCTTGCAAGCGCCTTCGCCTGATCGACGGAACTCTCCGAGAGTGTCAGGTGAAGCCTGGCCTTCCCGTTGCCATCGGTGACAAGGCGGGCGGCCTCTTCCATGTGCTCCTCCAGAGGGGTTCTGGGGCCGTCGCTGTAGAGATGAAAGGGAAGGAGAGCCTTTGGACTCTCTGCCAAGGCGAGCCCCTCTCCTGTCAGGAGGAGGGAGAGGAACCTTTCGGGGGCCTCGTTCCAGAGAGAGAGGGAAGGCGGGAGGTTCCTCTCTCGGAGATGGCTCTCCATGAGCGGGTGAAAGG